>NZ_ASSI01000089.1:0-85256 GCF_000466765.1 Burkholderia sp. AU4i
GTCGAGCGATACGCGGCGACCGCCTGTGCGGCCTGCGCGCGGCGCAACGCGACGGCGCTGCGCCGGCGCCCGCCGTCGAACAGCGGCGCACTCGCACCGGCGCCGGCCATCCATGCGAGCGAACGCGCGAGCGTCGCGCCCGAGAAGCCGTCGATCGCCGCACCGATCACGCCGATCAGTTGCAGGTGCGGCTTCAGGTCGGCCTCCGCCACGCCGATCCGTGCATAGGCGGCGACGACGCGCGCCTCGGCCGCGCGCACGTCGGGCCGGCGGCGCAGCAAGTCGGCCGGCGTGCCGACGCCCGGCGCGGCGGCCGTCCACACCGGTTCCGGCGCGGGCGGATCGACGCGCGCGTAGATGGCCTGCGGCGTGGACGCTGTGATGATCGACAGCCGGTGGATCGCGGCCTGCCGCTGAAGTTGCAGCGCGGGCAGCTCGGCCAGCGTCGTTTCCGTCTGCGCGGCGGCGCGGTCCACGTCGGCCACCGGCACGACGCCCGCGTCGAACAGGCGCCGCGTCGATTCCTCGGTGCTGCGCTGGCTCGACGCGTTGGCCTCGACCAGCGCGAGCCGCTGCTCGAGCCCGCGCACCGTCACGTAAGTGCGCACGGTTTCGTCGATCGTCGCGATCCGCACCGCCGCCGCATCGTTCTGCGCGGACGCGATATCCGCGTCGGCGGCCGACACGCCCTGGCGGATGCGCCCGAAGATGTCGATTTCCCACGCGAGGCTCGCATTCAGGTCGAACGCGTTGCCGGTCGTCGGCGTATCGGTCGGGAATGCCTGCGAGGCGGAGAGCCGCTGGCGGCCGGCGCCTGCGTTCAGGTCGACCGAAGGGAACCACTGCGATGCCGCGCCGATCCGCACCGCGCGCGCCGCGTCGATGCGTGCGACCGCAGCCTGCAGGTCGAGGTTGTTCGCGAGCGCCGTGTCGACCAGCCGGTCGAGGATCGGGTCGTGGAAAGCGTGCCACCACGCGCCGGTGTCGGCGGCCGGGCCGCCGGCCGCGAGATCCGCGTTCGCATAGGTCGCGGCCAGCGGCGGCGGCGTGACGGTGGCGACCGGCGCGCTCGTGCACGCGGTCAGGACGGCCGCCGCGGACAGCGCGGCCACGAGTCGAACGAACTTCATTGCACCACCTCCGTCGCGACGGTCGCGACAGCGGCCTTGCGCAACGCGAGCCGGCGAACCATCACATAGAACACGGGCGTAAACAGCAGCCCGAAGAACGTCACGCCGATCATCCCGAAGAACACGGCCGCGCCGACCGCCTGGCGCATTTCCGCGCCGGCGCCTTCGGAGATCACGAGCGGCAGCACGCCGAGGATGAACGCGAGCGACGTCATCACGATCGGGCGCAGCCGTTGCACGCAGGCTTCGACGACGGCCTCGACGAGTTCGGTGCCGTCGGCCTCCAGCTGCCGCGCGACCTCGACGATCAGGATCGCGTTCTTCGCGGCGAGCCCGACCAGCACGATGAAGCCGATCTGCGTGAGGATGTTCACGTCCTGGCCGAGCGCGCGCACGCCGAGCGACGCGGCGAGCAGGCACATCGGCACGATCAGCAGGATCGACACGGGCAGGCTCCAGCTGCCGTACTGCGCGGCGAGCACCAGGTAGACGAGCAGCACGCACAGCGGAAACACGAGCAGCCCCGTGTTGCCGGCCGTGGTCTGCTGATACGACAGATCGGTCCATTCGAACGAAATGCCGGGCGGCAGCACCTGTTTCGCGAGCGATTCCATCGTCTTGATCGCGAAGCCGGAACCGAGGCCCGGTGCCGTATCGCCGTTGATCTCGGTGGCCGGATACAGGTTGTAGCGCGGCGCGCGATCGACGCCGAGCGTGTCGTCGATGTGTGTGACGCTGCCGATCGGCACCATCTCGCCGTCGCGGTTGCGCACCTTCAGCCGCGCGAGGTCGGAAGCGCCGACGCGGAACGGCAGGTCGGCCTGCGCGGTCACGCGATAGGTGCGCCCGACGATGTTGAAGTCGTTGATGTAGGTCGAGCCGAAATACGTCTCGACCGCGTCGTTGATGGCCTGGCTCGGCACGCCGAGCATCTCGGCCTTCTCGCGGTCGAGCTCGACGTGCACCTGCGGGCTCGTCGCGGAGTAGGGCGTATAGACGCCGACCATGCCGGGCGTGCGGTTCGCGGCCGCCACCAGATCCTGCGTCGCCTTCGCGAGCGCGGCGGTGCCGAGGCCGTTGCGGTCTTCGAGCCGCATCGCGAAACCGCCCGTGCTGCCGAGGCCCTGCACCGGCGGCGGCATCGCGACGACGATCGACGCCTCGGTGACGGCCGCGAGCCGCTTGCGCATCTCGGCGGCAATCGTGTCGATCGTCAGGCCGCGCGCCTTGCGTTCGGGCCAGGGCTCGAACACCGGGAACAGGCCGGCGCTATTCGCCGAGTTCGTGCCGGTCGCCGCGTTCACGCCGGAGAACACCGGCACGCGTGCGACACCGGGCACCGACAGCGCGATGTCCTCGATCTTGCGCGCGACCGCGCTCGTGCGTTCGAGCGTCGCGCCGTCGGGCATCCGCACGAGCACGACGAGGTAGCCGCGGTCCTGCGCGGGAATGAAGCCCTTCGGGCTCGACACGAGCAGGTAGCCGGTCGCGGCGATCAGCACCACGTACAGCACGCCCATCGCCGGGATGATCCGCACGACCTTCCTGACGAGCCGGCCATACGCATCGGACAGGCGCTGGAACATGCGGTTGAACGCGTTCGAGAAGCGCCGCGCGACGCGCATCGCCGGCGCGAACGGCGCGGCCCGGCGCGACGCCGGTGCGGGTACATCGTGATCGCCGGTGTGCGCTTTCAGCATCATCGCGGAGAGTGCGGGCGCGAGCGTCACCGACGTGAAGAACGAGATCGCGGTCGACACGGCGATCGTCACACCGAACTGGCGGAAGAACTGGCCCGAGATGCCCGGAATGAACGAGGTCGGCACGAACACCGCGCACAGCACGAGCGTGATCGCGAACAGCGCGCCGCCCACCTCCTTCATCGTCAGCAGCGTCGCGTCGCGCGGCCCGGCACCGGCCGACAGATGCCGCTCGACGTTCTCGACCACGACGATCGCGTTGTCGACGACGATCCCCACCGCGAGCACGAGGCCGAACAGCGTCAGGTTGTTGATCGAGTAGCCGAGCGCGGCCATCGCCGCGAACGTGCCGACGAGCGACACCGGAATCGACAGGATCGGGATGATCGACGGCCGCCAGCCCTGCAGGAACAGCAGCACGACGAACACGACGAGCACGACGGCTTCGTAGATGGTCTTGACGAGTTCGTGGATGCTGTCGCCGATGAAGGCAGTCGGGTTGTAGCCGATGTTGTAGACGATGCCCTTCGGGAAGTCCCTGGCCAGTTCGGCCATTTTCTTCTCGACCGCATCCATCGTCGCAACCGCGTTCGCGCCGGGCTGCTGCAGCACCTGCAACGCGATCGTCGGGTGGCGCAGCATGTAGCTGTCGGTCGCATACGCGAGTGCGCCGACTTCGACGCGCGCGACATCCTTCAGCCGCACGAGCCGCCCGTCCTTGCCCTGCTTGACGACGATGTCGCTGAAATCCTCGGGGCGCTTGAGCCGCCCTTCGAAGATCAGGTTCGGCTGGAACGCCTGGTTCGTGATCGGCGCCTGCGCGACCACGCCGCCCGCGAGCTGCGTGTTCTGCGCCCGCACCGCGGCGATCAGGTCGCCGGGGCTCAGGCCGAACGACGCGACGCGCTCGGGATCGAGCCAGATGCGCATCGAGTATTCGCGTGCGCCGAGCGGGTTGATGTCGCCGACGCCCTCGATCCGCTTCAGCACGTCCGCGACGTTGCGGATCGCGTAGTTCGACACGTACAGCGGATCGTAGCGCTGGTCCGGCGAGTACAGGAAGATCGTGCCGAGCTGCGTCGGCGAAGACTTGCGCACCGACACGCCGCTGCGCTGCACGGGCTCCGGCAGGCGCGGCGTCGCGAGCGCGACGCGGTTCTGTACGAGCACCTGCGCCTTGTCGACGTCGGTGCCGGGCTTGAACGTCACGGTGATGTTCAGGCTGCCGTCGGACGTCGCCTGGCTGTACATGTACAGCATGTCCTCCACGCCGTTCACTTCGAGTTCGATCGGCGTCGACACCGTTTGCGACACCGTTTCCGCGGACGCGCCCGGATAGGTCGCCTGGATCACGACGGTCGGCGGCGCGATGTCCGGATACTCGGACACCGCGAGCGAGAAATAGGCCAGCGCACCGGCGATGGTCAGCACGATGGACAGGACGATCGCGAGCACCGGTTGCTGGACGGACAGACGGCCGAGGTTCATTGCGCGCTCCCGGTCGTGCCGCTCGCCGCGCGGGTCAACGTGGCGGCTTCGATCGCGCGCGGCACGGCCTTGACCTTGTCGCCGGCCTGCACGCGCTGGAAGCCGTCGACGATCACGCGGTCGCCCGCGTTCAGCCCCGCATCGATTTCGCGCAGGTTGCCGTACAGGCGGCCGGGCGTCACCGGGCGGATCGCGACGGTGCCGTTCGCGTCGACGAAATACAGCACGCGGCGCGTCGCATCGGTCGCGACGGCCGCATCCGGCACGAGCAACGCGTGATGCGCGACGCGGCTCGACAGATAAACGCGGCCGAACTGGCCGGGGCTCAGGCGCCGGTCCGGATTCGCGACGCGCGCGCGTTGCCGCAGCGTGCCGGTCGAGTCGTCGAGGCGGTTGTCGACGAAATCCATCGTGCCCGTCAGCGACGGCTGCGCATCGCCCGGCAGCGCGATCGCGACCTGCCGCGACGACGCGCTGCCGCCGCTTTTTTGCGCCTCGCGCGTATAGCGCAGGTAGCTTGCCTCGTCGACATCGAAGTAGATGTCGATCGGGTCCTGCGACACGATCGTCGTCAGCACGGTCGCGTCGCTGTCGCCGCCTTTCACGAGGTTGCCCTCGCTGACGCGCTTGCGGCTGATGCGGCCGGACATCGGCGCGACGATGCGCGTGAACGACAGGTCGAGCCGCGCGCGTTCGAGCGCACCTTGCGCGCTCGTCACCTCGGCCTGCGCACTTTGCACGGCCTGCCTGCGCTGGTCGTAGAGGCTCTGCGCGATCGTGTCGGTCCTGATCAGGATGCTGGCGCGTTCGAAATCCTGCCGGCTCAGCTTCAGTTGCGACTGCGCGCGTTCGAGCGTGCCTTGCGCGGCCGTGACGGCCGCTTGATACGGGCGCGGGTCGATGACGAACAGCAGGTCGCCCTTGCGGACGGTCGCGCCGTCCTGGAACGCGACCTTGTCGAGATAACCGCTCACGCGCGGGCGCACGTCGACGGTGTCGACCGCTTCGAAGCGGCCCGTATAGACGTCGACGTCGTTGACGTCGCGCGCGACGGGCGCGCTGACGATCACGCTCGGCGTCGCGGCCGGCGCCTTGTCGTCCGACCGGCAGCCGGACAACGCGACGAGCGCGGCCAGTGGAATGGCGGCCAGCACGGCCGGTCGCGCGATGCGCTTCAATCCTGGATATCGGTTCATACGTGTGCGAAATATCGAGTGGGGCGCCTGGCGCCGGATGGTGCGCAGTATCCGGCGCGGCGCGCGGCGGATAAACGGATGAAGCGGCATAAGAACTTGTACTGCGCAGTCACGAATCGGCGTACGCGGTGACGATGTGCGAGCGGGTTTCGCGGGGGCAGGGCGGGGGAGAAAAAATGCGGCGACGACACGCGGCCCGAATGCCTGTTCAGGCGATTCGGGCCGGCCATGCGGAAGGGCGGGACGAGCGGCGGCGCGTATCGGGAGGCGGACGCTCTTGCGTGTCGGCGTGGCTCAATGACCGCGATAGATCGAGTCGCGGCCGTTGATCGTCGTCACGCGGCCGGATTCGCCGGCGGTGCGCGCTTCGCTGCCGTAACCGGATGTCGCGGCGGCCGGTGCGGTGCCCGGCGCATTGTGTGCGACGGCGTTTTCACGCACGCGTTTTTCAGCGGCGAGGATCGCGACCGGGTACTGGTTGTGGTCCAGCGCCGGGGTGTAGCCGACCGCCGCGAGGCGGGCCATTTCGGCCTTCACTTCGGCGCGGGTCAGTTGATGGTCGGCCTGCTGCGCGAACGACAGCGCCGGTGCGGAAAGGATCAGTGCGGCAAGCGTGGAAGAAATCAGCGTTTTCATCATGGGTACCTGTCGGGTCGAGTGAACCGCAACCACGTCGATGTCGTTGCGAGTGCAGCCAATATAGGTATCGCGGCGCCCGGGAAAAACGGCTGCCGGCCCAAATGATTTTTGATCTGGAATCACGAATCGGGTGTGAATTCGGTCGAAAGCCTTGCCGGTCGTGCGTCCGGCCGGAACGGGGTGCCGGGGCGGGTCGTCGACGCCGGCCTTGAAACGGCCGTTCAGACCTCCGGGGACTCAAGTGTGTCGAATTCCGTCTTGGACAGACTTAACCGACGTACCTAGACTGAACCCGCTTTCCCTCATTCCCTGGAGAAAATCATGAGTCTCGAAGACAAGCTGCCCGGTAACAAGATCCTTGGTTTCGGTACTGCGCCGCTCGGCAACATGTTCCGCAACATCCCCGACGCGGAAGCCGCGGCCACCGTCGAAGCGGCATGGCAACACGGCATCCGTTATTTCGATTCGGCTCCGTTCTACGGCGCGGGCCTGGCGGAAATCCGCCTCGGCGATGCGCTGGCGAACCACCCGCGCGACGAATATGTCCTGAGCACCAAGGTCGGCCGCGTGATCCTCGACGAAATCGAAGACGTGTCGGCGCGCGATCTCGGCGAAAAGGGCGGCCTGTTCGAACACGGCCGGCCGAACCGCATCGTCAACGACTACACGGCAGACGCGACGCTGCGTTCGATCGAGGACAGCCTGAAGCGCCTGCGCACCGACCGCCTCGACATCGTCTGGGTGCACGACATCGCGCAGGACTTCTACGGCGACGAATGGCTCGCGCAGTTCGAAGTGGCGCGCAAGGGCGCGTTCCGCGTGCTGAGCAAGCTGCGCGAAGAAGGCGTGATCAAGGCATGGGGCCTCGGCGTGAACCGCGTCGAGCCGATCGAACTGGTGCTGGACCTGGCCGAACCGCAACCGGACGGCATGCTGCTGGCCGGCCGCTACACGCTGCTCGACCACGAGCGCGCGCTGCAGCGCGTGATGCCGGCGGCTGCCGCGCAGAACGTCGGGATCGTCGTCGGCGGCCCGTACAGCTCGGGCGTGCTCGCCGGCGGCACGCACTTCGAATACCAGAAGGCGTCGCCGGACATCCTCGCGAAGGTCGAGCGGATCAAGGCGATCGCGACGCGCTACGACGTGCCGATCAAGGCCGCCGCGCTGCAGTTCTCGATGTCGCATCCGGCCACCGTCGCGGTGATTCCGGGCGCGAGCCGTCCGGAGCGGATCGCGGAAGACCAGGCAGCGCTGAACGTGGTGATCCCGGCCGACTTCTGGCGCGAAATGCGTGAGCAAGGTCTGATCGCGGCGAACGCGCCGTTGCCGGCCGATCGTTGATCCTGACGTCAATCCCGAAAGGTGATGACATGGCACAGGCCAATGCAAGCATCGAACTCCCGGCTTCGGCCGGGGCGGTCTGGCAACTGATCGGCGGCTTCGGGGCGCTGCCTGACTGGCTGTCGTACATTCCGGACAGCGAACTGAGCGAAGGCGGACGCGTGCGGCGTCTCGCGAACCCGGCCGGCGAGGCGATCGTCGAGCGACTGGTGGCGTTCGACGAAGCGCAACGCAGCTATACGTACGCGATCCTCGAGGCGCCGTTTCCGGTCGTGAACTATCGCTCCACGCTGCGCGTGCGCGAAAACGGCCCGAACGCGTCGACCGTCGAGTGGTCGGGCACGTTCACGCCGCGCGGCGCGACCTACGACGACACCGTCAAGCTGTTCCGCGGGATCTACGAAGACGGCCTCGCGGAACTGGCGAAGCGGTTCGCGGCGGCCTGACGGCAGCGCAACTCGGCGCATCGCGTCGCATCGCATCGCGTGAGCAGGAGCCCGGCGATATCGGGCTCCGTCAGCGCCTTTGTCGCGGGTTCAGGCTCGCAGCGAAGGCGTTGGCATGTTTGCTTCGCCTGCGCGAGCGCACCGATGTGCAGGCCCCCCGGCCATCCGCAGCGTTACTTTCCGGCCACCGCGACGACTTCTTCGCCGGTCAGGATTTCGCGGAAGATGCCGACCAGCGGCCGCAGGTTGACCTTGTGCCACGCGGCCCACAGCGGCGTGCGGTAGCTGAACCACGGCAGCTCGCGCAGCACGACGCCTTCCGGCACCTGGTGACGCAGGCTCTGCTGGATCATCGTCACGCCGAGCCCGGCGGCGACGAGGCCGAGCGCCGCGAGCGGCTCGGTCGCTTCCACCGAAATGTCCGGCGAAAACCCGGCTTTCGCGCACGCCGCGACGAACGCGCCGTGACGCGGCGCGCTTTCGTGCTGCGTTACGCCGATCCACGCCTGCGCGGCGAGATCGTCGGCGACGAGCGTCTTCTTCTTTGCGAGCGGGTGCCCGTCGGGCATCGCGAGCAGCATCGGGTCGTTCAACACCCTCATCGAATCGAGTTCGGGATCGTCCGGCGCGGGCGGTTCGGTGACGAGCGCGATGTCGAGGCTGCGTTCGCGCAAGCCTTCGAGCTGCGCGGCCGATTGATAGTTGTACAGAGCGATGTGAACGGACGGGCGATCGGCACGCAGCGTCTTCAGCGCGCGCGGCAGCACGCCCGAGTGCGTGGCCGTTTCGAGGTAGCCGATGCACAGGCCGCCTTCGTCGCCGCGGCCGAGCCGGCGCGCGAGCGATTCGAGGCGGTTCGCGTGACGCAGGAACGCGTGCGTTTCGCTGAGGAACGTGCGGCCGTCACGCGTCAGACGAATGCGCTGCTGGCTGCGTTCGAACAGCGTCAGCCCGAGCTTTTCCTCGAGCTGCGCGATCTGGCGGCTGAGCGGCGATTGCGAAATGTGCAGGCGTTCGGCCGCGCGGCCGACGTGTTCCTCTTCCGCGACCGCGATGAAATACTGAAGCTGGCGGATGTCGAGCATGCAAGACCTTATGGGACTCAAGTTTGATGAATTATGTCTTGGGCGGACTTATGTGTGCAACCTAGACTGGGTTCACTTTCCTGTCCGACCCGGAGCAACCGATAAGTCTCAAAGACATCCTGTCGGCCGATAACCGGCTCGGTTTCGGCGCGGCGCCGCTCGGCAACATGTTCCGCGACATTCCCGACGCTGAAGCGGTCGCCACCGTCGAAGTTCAGCGGCATCGACGTTCGATATCTCCGCCGATTTCCGGCGCGAGATGCGCGGGCAGCAGTTCGTCGCGGCCGATGCGCCGTTGCCGATCGATCGTTGAGCGCCGGGCGGCACGCTGATCGATCGGGTAATGGCCGCGTATGCGGGCAAGTGCGTGGCGGCCAAGGCGTTCGAGCAGGCTGTGCCCGATGGTGACGTCCGCGTCTCAGCTGCTGTCGATGACGGGCGATGCGTTCTGCGCTGATTTGCGCGATGCGTTTGCGAGGATGCGGGAGAAGGGCGCCGCATGATTCGGCGGGAAGGGGAATGCAACAGCGGCAGCGACAGCGACAGCGAGCGCGCCGGGTGCCGTCGGGCACCGCGGCGCGCGATCGTTCAGGCGACGGCCGTGTCGGCCGCATCGACCGCCGCGGGCGCCGCCGCCGCCGCGCCTGCCAGCCGCCGATAACGCGCGAGTGCCCACAGCGGGAAGTACGCGGTATAGCCGTGATACTTCAGGTAGAAGATGCGCGGGAAGCCGGGTGCGTTGTGCGAACGATGCCACCAGAAACCGTCTTCCTGCTGCACCGACAGCAGATACGCGATGCCGCGCTTTACCGAATCGGATTCGCAGTCGCCGAACGCCATCTGCGCGAGCAGCGCCCATGCGGTGAAGTTCGACGTGCTCTCGCCGCCATTGGTGCCGCCCAGCTTCGGGTCGATATAGCTGTCGTTCGTCTCGCCCCAGCCGCCATCCGCATGCTGCCTTGAACGCAGCCATTCGATCGCGCGTGCGATATACGGCTGCGACTTGTCCTCGCCGGCGAGCGCGAGGCCGGCCAGCACGCTCCACGTACCGTAGATGTAGTTCGTGCCCCAGCGGCCCCACCAGCTGCCGTCGGGCTGCTGCGTGCGCTTCACGTATTCGATGCAGCGCGCGAGCGACGCGCGTTCGTCCGCGCGTTTCGTCACGCCGAAGCACAGCAGCACGCGGCCCGACACGTCCTCGGTCGGCGGATCGAGCAGGGCGCCGTGATCGGCGAACGGGATCGCGTTCAGGTACATGCGGTCGCAGTCGGCGTCGAACGCCGCGAATCCGCCGTTGCGCGATTGCAGCCCGCGCATCCAGTCGAGCGCGCGCGCGACGCGCGTTGCATACGGATTCGTGCCGTCCGCGTTGCGATGCGTGCGGCCGCGGCGATCGAGCATCGCGGTGACGACCGCGGTGTCGTCGATGTCGGGGTAGTACGGGTTCGCGTACTGGAACGCCCATCCGCCCGGCTGGACGTCGGCCGGCGCGTTCTCGATCCAGTCGCCGCGCAGGTCGTTCACCTGGCGTTCGGCCAGCCAGTCGTACGCGCGCGCGATGCGTGCGTCGAGTGCGCGCCGCGCGTCGTCCGGCTCGCCGTCTTCCGGCACCGCCACGCCGCGCGCCTGCTCGAGCGCCATCGTGCTCCACGCGGTATCCCACACCGGCGACAGGCACGGCTGGCAATACATGCTGCCGTCCGGCCGCGTGACCAGCAGCTTTTCCAGCGCGTTCTCGCAGTCGCGCCGCAGCGGATGATCGTCCGGGTAGCCGAGCACCTGCATCATCTGGTAGCTGTACACGATCGGCGGGAAGATCCCGCCGAGCCCGTCCTCGCCGTTCATGCGCTCCGCGCACCACGCTTCGGCGTGGCGGATCGCGCGCTGCCGCAGGCCCTTCGGCATCAGCGGCTCGACATGGCGCACCGTGCGGTCGAGGGCGAGGAACAGCTTGCGCATGCCGCGCGCGGGCGGGAAGTACCGGCGTTCTTGATCCGGCGGCGTGACGAACAGCTCGCGGATCGAGACGTTGCGCGGATTGCGGGCGCGCGCCTTCAGCGAGCACAGCACGAGCAGCGGCACCATCGTCGTGCGTGCCCAGTACGCGACCTTGTACATCGAGATCGGCACCCACTTCGGGAACAGCACGAATTCGATCGGCATGAACGGCGCCGCGCGCCACGGCACCTGGCCGAACGTCGCGAGCAGGATGCGCGTGAACACGTTCGAGCGTGCCGCGCCGCCGAGCTTCAGGATCGCGTCGCGCGCGCGGACCATGTGCGGCGCGTGCTCGCTGTCGCCGGCCGCCTTCAGCGCGAAGTACGCCTTCACGCTGCACGACACGTCCGGATCGCCGTCGACGTACAGCGCCCAGCCGCCGTGCGTGTCGAGCCGCTGGTTCGCGCGCAGATAGCGCGCCATCCGCTCCTGGCGGAGATCGTCGATCTTGTCCATGAAATGCATCATCAGGATGTATTCCGCGGTGATCGTCGCGTCGGATTCGAGTTCGAAACACCAGCTGCCGTCAGGCTGCTGGAGACGCACGAGGGCGTCGCGTCCACGGGCGATGGCGGTGTCGAGCGCGGACCAGGGGGAGAGGGTGGATTGAGTCATGCGGCGGATCATACCATCCAGCCGGAATGTTTATATCGAGACGCCCGGTGCTAACATCCGCACCATGAAAAAGCACCTCGAACCCGCGCCGCACGATGTGGCCGAGCCTGCCGAACCGGCTGCCGTGGCCGGTGCGCGGGCGCCTGAAGCCTCGTCGGCGCCGACCGTCGCCACCGCCGGCGTGCGTCGAAAAAAAGCACCGGACCAGGTGCGCGCGCAGCTGCTGGCGGCCGCATCGGAAATCGCGACACATCACGGCGTGGCCGCATTGACGCTCGATGCGGTGGCCGAGCGCGCCGGCGTGACGAAGGGCGCGTTGCAGTATCACTTCGCGAACAAACAGGGTCTGCTGGATGCGCTGTTCGGTCAGGCGACCGGGCGGTTCGCCGCGCAGATGGCCGAGCGGGTGGCGGCGGATGCCGGCGGCGCCGGTGCGGCGGCGCGGGCCTACATGCACGCTGTGCTCGACGAGTCGCAGCCGGTCGCGAGTACCGATGTGCTGCGCGTGCTCGTCGCGTCGATGATTACCGACCAGGACACGCGCGAACGATGGTCGGTGCCGATGCGGGAATGGACGCGCCCCGACCCGGTGCCGCTCGAGCAGGCCGCGACGCTGATGATCTGCCGGCTCGCCGCCGACGGGCTATGGATCTCGCAGTTGCTCGACAGCGTCGAGATCTCCGCCGAATTGCGCGCGGAGATCGAGCGGCAACTCGACGCGATGAGCCGTGGCGAGTTTCCGAAGGGGCGCGACGGGGCCGCGTGACGCGTGACGCGTCACGCGTCACGCGTGCGCCGCGGCGTCAGGCCGCATTCGCGCGCCGGTCCGGCGGCGCGCTCAGAACTGCGCCTGCAGCGTGACCGCCCTGGCATCGCGCCAGACGGTCAGCGGCACCACGGTGCCCTTGGCGGTCGCATGCACGGCGTCGGCCAGGTCGGCCATCGTCTTGAGCGGGCGATCGCCGAACCGGATCAGCACGTCGTAGTTCTTCAGGCCGGCGCGATCGGCGACGGTGCCGGGCAACACACCGAGGATCTGCATCGCGCTGCTGGGGACCTTCATCCCCTCCTGTATCCCTTCGTCCAGCTCGACAAAATGCACGCCGAAGCCCATCGGACGGTCCTTCAGTTCCTCCGGCACCAGACGGCGGTCGTTCGGAATGCTGGTGAGAAAGCGCGACAGGTACGTGGACGGAATCCGGATCCGGAAGACCTTGCCGACCGGGTCGTAGTCCGAGAGGCTGAGCACGAGGTCGGTCCCGCTGATCTCGTAGGTCTTCAGGTAGAGGCGGTCCAGCATGACGAAGACGCCGCCGTTGACGGGCCAGGTCTTGGCGCCATCGGCTGACGTGTTCCAGTATGGGGTGTCGGCGTAGCCGCCGCCGTTCAGCGTCGGAATCACGACCGGGATCTTCGGCTGCCGGTAGTGGGTGCCGTATGTCCCGTAATCGCGCACGGTATTGAAATTCCACTTCTGCGTCGTATGGAACGCGACGGCCAGCCCCAGTACCGAGTCGACGCCTTGCGGAGACTGGACGAGCGTCAATTGCGCGTCGACGATGCCTTGGTCTGCCGACAGGCCCGAATCGCTGATGGTCAATACGGGGGAATCGTAGCGGGTGTAATCCGGGAAACGCTCGGACAGCCACGTATAGACGGGCGGCGCGGCCTTTTCCTGCGCCAGTGCCGCTTGCGCGGCCAATAACGACGTCGCCAGCACGGCGGCAAATACAAAACCACGTTTCATCTCGGAATGCCCTCTTATCTGTTCTGTTATTTGAATGGAGGTGGCGCGGAGTCGCCACGGAATTCCCCGTTCATTTTCCGGCAAGCGTATCAGTTTTAAGCCTGCCGGTTGAAGTATGCCGCTTCGAATCCGCTTGCTCGCGATCGGGCAGTTGATTATTCTGATGCGCATGACCCATTCGCAAACCCGTTCGATTATTCGCGCCGCAATGTTGCCGGCGGGATAACGATCGACTGAATGGATATCGTCACAACCCGCCCGGAAGGCGGGTTTTTGCTTTCTGGGCATGCGACGGAGAGCCTGGAAATGCAGACAGCGAAGTCACTCCACGCAACTGCATCGAACGATGCCGTGTTGCTCCACATGGTATGCGGCAAGATCGCGTCCGGAAAATCGACGCTCGTCGCGCGGCTTGCCAGCGCCGGGCCGGTCGTTTCGATCAGCGAAGACGCGTGGCTCGCGCATCTTTATCCGGGCGAGATCCTGTCGATCGACGACTACGTCCGGTGTGCGAGGCGCGTCGGCGTCGTGATTGCCGATCATGCCCGCGCGGTGCTGCAGGCCGGCGTGTCGGTGGTGCTGGATGTGCCGTTCAATACCGTCGCCGCGCGCGCATGGGGGCTCGCCGTTGCGCAGGCCGCCGGCTGCGGCCATCGGCTGCATTACCTCGACGTTACCGATGCGGTCTGCAAGTTGCGGCTGCGCGCGCGCAATGCGCGGGGCGATCATCCGTTCCAGGCATCGGACGCCGAGTTCGACAGGATGACGCGGTACTTCGTCGCGCCGACGGCGACGGAAGGGTTGAACATCGTCGCTTATGACGAAGCCGGCGTCGTCAAGCCGGGTTCGTGAGGGAGGTCCGTCGATCGTCCACCGGGAAGGGCGCGAGACCGCTCAGCGTCGATTGACCCAAGGGCATTCCGGCCGGCCGCGGCGTGCCCTTTGCAGTGCGCGGGAGCCGGAGGAGAATACCGGCGGAAATCTCTTCGGAGGCTGCCCGACATGGCCCGATTCCAGCCCGACGGATGGCATACCGTCACGCCCCGCATCGTGGTGCCGGATCCGGAACACCTGATCGAATTCATGCGATCGGTGTTTCACGCCCAGGGCGCGTTCCGCCCCGGGTTGCCCGCGGAAATCCGGATCGGCGATTCCGTCGTGATGATCAGCGGCGAAGACGGCCTGCGCGATCCGATGTCCGCGTTTCTGTACGTCTATGTCGAGGATACCGACCTGACCTATCGGCGGGCGCTCGCGGCACACGCGATTCCGCTCGAAGCGCCGGCCGACATGCCGTATGGCGACAGGCGGGCTATGGTGAAAGACCGCTGGGGAAATACATGGCAGATCGCGACGCATCAGCGCGATCTCCCGGTTGATGAGATCCGGTCACGGCTGGCCGGCGGCGGTTAGATACCTGTCGGGCGCGTCGAGCGATTCGCGTGCCTCGTGTTCCTCATGTTCCGCCCGACGCTCGCGGAAAGCGACCCACGCAATCGTTGGCACTGCTTGGCGCGCGAGTCGAGCGCATCTTTCCGCTTCCTTTGTCGCAATCGTCAAGATTCGCGTCGCGTGCGGATAAAACCTCCCCGTTCCACCCGCCGTTAACCCGTTCGCAGCCCATGCGCCGCGTGTTGCGACACGGCGCGCGTCTTTCGTGATCCGGAATCCACATCCGCCGCTGGCCGCGCCCGGCCGGCGCAAGGGAACGTCATGCGAAAACAACTCACTATCCGTGGTGGCCTCGTCGCGACCATCGCGGGTTATACCGTGCTGCTCGTGCTGGTGGTCGGCGCATGCATCGCGGCCCTCTATATGGGCAACGGTTCGCTCGAGGCGATGTACCGCGACGACACCGCGTCGCTGCTGCACCTGAAGACCAGCTCCGAGCGCATGCTCGTGCTGCGCGAACGGATGAGCGACGTCGCGCAGGTCATCAGTGCCGGCCGGTCGGCGAAGGAGGAGGTCGCGAAAGTCCACGCGCTCCTCAAGCAGAGCAACGACGAACTGGATGCCTACGCGCGCCTGCATGCGCGCAGCGCCGACGAACAGGCGCTGTTCGACACGCTGCAGAATCGCCGTCGGGCCCTGCTCGACGGCGTGTTCCTGAAGGCGCTCGCGCAACTCGACGGCGACGACGCGTTCGGCTTCCTCGACACGCAACGCACCGCGCCGCCGGCCCTGTTCACCGCGTACCAGGAGGCGATCGATGCGCTCGAATCGTTCCAGGTTGCGCGAGAAAAGGCGCGCTACGAGGCGGCCGGTGTCCTTTTCCACCGGATCGTGTGGGGGATGGTCGCGGTCGCGGTGCTCGCGCTCGTCGTCGGCTTCGTGGCGCAGCGCGTGCTCGCGAAGGCGATCATCGAGCCGATCAGGCTCGCGGTCGGTCAGTTCGAAAAGATCTCGAAGGGCGACCTGACCGGCACGGTCGTCGTGCCCGGCGAGAACGAGATGGCGTATCTGCTGCATGCGCTGAAGCGGATGCAGGACGGCCTCGTCGACACCGTGAACCAGGTGCGCACGAGTACGGAGACGATCGTCGGCGACGTCCGCACGATCGCGAGCGGCAACGTCGACTTGTCGGCGCGTACCGAGCAGCAGGCCGTTTCGCTGCAGCAGGCGGCGGCGAGCGTCGAGCAGCTGACGGCGGCCGTGCGCCAGAACGCGGACAACGCGCGCGATGCCCGCACCTACGTCGAGGGCGCGGCGGGCATCGCGTCGCGCGGCGGCGACGCGATGCAGCGCGTCGTCGAGACGATGTCGGCGATTTCGCACAGTTCCGCGAAGATCTCCGGGATCGTCGGCGTGATCGAGAGCATCGCGTTCCAGACCAACATCCTCGCATTGAACGCCGCCGTCGAAGCCGCGCGCGCGGGCGAGCAAGGGCGCGGCTTCGCGGTCGTCGCGACCGAGGTGCGCGGGCTCGCGCAGCGCTGCGCGTCGGCGGCGAAGGAAATCCGCGAGCTGATCGGCCATTCCGCGCAGCGCGTCGAGGACGGCAGCGGTCTCGTCGCACTGGCCGGCTCGGCGATGGCCGAGCTCGTCGCCGCGGTCGAGCGCGTCAATACGATCATGAGCGACACCAGCCACGCGTTCGAAGAGCAATCGTCGGGCATCGAGCAGGTGAACGCCGCGGTCATCCAGATGGAGCAGGCGATGCAGCGCAATGCCGCGCTGGTCGAGGAGGCCGCGGCCGCCGCGCTGTCGCTCGACGAACAAGGCGCGCGGCTGAGCGCGGCGGTCGCGCAGTTCCGTCTGCGTGACGACGCGCTCGCGTGATGCCTCGACGCGGGCGACGGGCACCGGATCGTCGGGCCGCGATCGCGGCAGGACACGGTGCGGACGTCGTCGAAGCAGCACGCTTCTGGTGCGGACATCCTGCCTGCCGATATTGACTCAACCGACGCGCCGGCACGATGAGGAACCGGATCCAGGCGAGCGTCGAACCCGATGCGCCGCTGTTCTCGTTCAGTGCCCGCGATGCGGCGACGGCGGCGCGGCGACACCTGTCGGCAAGGGCGGCAGCGCGATTGCCGCCAGGTTCTCCACAGGGTTATGCACGGAAATTGTGGATAAGTCGGCGGCCGGTGCATAACTGCCGACGCGTTCCTGAACGCGGAGGTTGCAATGTGACATCGCGCGGCGCGAATTGCTTTGCTGGAAAGATCGTTTAGTGGCCGAAGCGGATCGGAATAGCATGACGACTCCCCTCAACCGGCCGTCGCATGCGAGGCCGATGATTGCGACCTTACCGGCCCCACCATGACGACACTGAACGACTATCTCGAACAGAAGCGCGACGCCTGGCTCGCGAAAAAGGATGCCGCGCGCAACGATCCGGAATTCAAGGCGACGCCGCTGAAAGCGACCGTGCGTGCACTGGGCCGCAGCGGCGTGCGCGAGATCCGCATTCGCGATTTCCAGGTGATCAGCGACAGTCCGCCCGACTTTGCGGGCTACAACCTCGGGCCGGCGTCGCCGGAGCTGCAGCTCGGCGTGCTCGGCAGTTGCCTGACGCACATCACGCTGATCCAGGCCGCGGAGCGCGGCCTGAAGATCGACTCGATCGAAGTCGAGGTGACCGGCGACCAGCATCCGCTCGCGCAGCAGCCGGGCTTCGAGCATGTGCCGGTGTTTCCGCACAACCTCCGCTACACGCTCGATATCGTGTCGCCCGAACCGCCGGAGACGATTCGTGCACTGCATCAGGCGGTCGAGGCCGTGTGCCCGATCTTCAACCTGTTGACGCTGCCGCAGACGATCGACGGCGAATTGCGGCATACGCACGGTTGAGCACGGTTGATGTGCGTCGGTGCACCGGCGCGTCGCGGCATCGTTCGGGGCTGCGACGTGAGCGGGCACGCTCGATCTCCCGCGCACCCTGTTGGGGCGCCGATACGACGGCGATGCTCGCCGCACGCGCGTGACACTGCGGATGCGTTGCCCTGGCGTTGAACGTGTGCCGGATCGGGGTCGGGAGATGCCAGCGACGAATCGGTGATGAATCAGTCCGGAATCAGATCGCGCGAATGTTCGTCCGCTGGAAAACGCGCGCTTTCATCAGTGCGCGCGTCATCGTTACCGCGATATCTGCATTGCTGTCGATGCGCGAGTGCGCAGGCAGAACGCGCGGCGGGGCTGCATCGGGCTTCCTCGAGTGAGGGGGAGAGCAGCGATCGGGAGAGGTGTCGGGCGAGCGGCCCGACGCACCGGTTGCTGCCTGCCGTGAAGCCGGCCGGCCCGCACACGGGCCGACCAGCTGCCGCAATGCCGTCCGCTCAGGCCGCTACCCGCTCGGCATCGCGCTTGACCTGCTCGATGTCGCGGAACTGCGCGGCCGGATGTTCGTCCGGCAGCCGCGCCGATCCGCCGAACAGTTTCTCGCGCAGCGTGCCCGGCGCATAGCCGGTCGGATACACGCCGCGCCGCTGCAGTTCAGGTACGAGATGACGCACGACGTCCTCGAAGGTTTCGTGCGCGACCGCATACGCGAGGTTGAAGCCGTCCACGTCCGTTGCGGCGACCCATTCCTGCAGGATGTCCGCGACCGTCGCCGCCGAGCCGACGAACACCGGGCCCAGGCCGCCGATGCCGCCCCAGGCCGCCAGTTCCTCGATCGTCCAGGCGGTGTCGCCGCCCGACAGGTGTTCGACCGCCGACACGATCGCATTCGTCTCGACGCGCCGGACGGGATCGTTCGGCGCGTACTGGCCGAAGTCGATGCCGGTCCAGCCGGACATGAATACCAGCGAGCCGTCATACGACACGTACTTGCGATATTCGTCGAACTTGGCCTGCGCCTTCTCGTCGGTTTCGTCGACGATCACGGTGACGAGGTTGTAGATCAATACCTTGCTCGCGTCACGCCCCGCGGCGGTGGCCTGCGCGCGCACGTCGGCCACGTAGCGCGCGAGCTGCGCGCGGGTCGGCGCGGCGACGAACACGCATTCGGCATGCTGCGCGGCGAACGCCTTGCCGGGGCCGGACGCGCCGGCCTGGAACAGCACCGGCGTGCGTTGCGGCGACGGTTCGCACAGGTGGTAGCCGGGCACGTCGAAGAAGCGGCCCTTGTGGCCGATCTCGTGCACCTTCTCCGGATGCGTGAACACGCGGCCGTCGCGGTCGCGCACTACCGCGCCGTCTTCCCAGCTCCCTTCGAACAGCTTGTACAGCACCTCGACGTATTCGGCCGCGACCGCATAACGATCGTCGTGCGTGCGCAGGCCGTGATCGCCGACGTTCTTCGCGCCGCTTTCGAGGTAGGACGTGACGATGTTCCACGCGAGCCGGCCCTTCGTGTGATGATCGGCGGTCGACAGCCGGCGCGCGAACGTGTACGGGTGTTCGAACGTCGTCGACGCGGTGATGCCGATGCCGAGATGCTCGGTCGCCATCGCGATCGGCGCGGCGAGCTGCAGCGGATCGTTGACCGGGATCTGGGCGGCCTGGTGCAGCGCGTGATAGTTGCTGCCCTTGTAGACGTCGTAGTAGCCGATCACGTCCGCGATGAAGATCGCGTCGAAGATCCCGCGCTCGAGCACGCGGGCGAGGTCGGTCCAGTAGTCGAGATCCTTGTACTGCCACGACCGGTCGCGCGGATGGGCCCACAGCCCGGGCGACTGGTGGCCGACGCAGTTCATCTCGAACGCGTTGAAGCGGATGGTCTTGCCGGTCTTGCTCATTGCGCGGCTCCGGTTTCTGCTTGCGTGTCCGCGCCCGCGCCCGTGCCGTTGCCGACCTGCCAGACGAACGGCGGCGTGCGCCCGTTGATGACCCAGTCGCCGACGATCCGCGCCTTGTAGACGAGCGGATTGTGTGACGACACGGTGCGCGCGTTGCGCCAGTGGCGGTCGAGCGCCGTCGTGCTGCGCGTGGCGGACGCCCCGAGCGCGTCGAACAGGTGCGTCGCCGCACGCAATACGAGTTCCGACACGACGAGCTGGCTCTGCGCGGATTCGATCTCGGCCGCGACGTTCGCATCGTGCTCGGCCGCCGCGTCGCCGCCGAAGTGCGCTTCGTAGGCCCGTTGCAGCGGCTGCGCGGCGCGCTGCGCGAGCGCGTCGGCCGCGTAGGCCCACGACGCGATCTCGCCGACCACCTGCTGCAGCTGCGCGTCGTCGCCGGCACGCGGTGCGTTGCCGTGGCTGTACACGCGGGTGCGGTGGCGCACCAGCTCGCCGGCGTCGCGCACGATCGCGTGGCCGATGCCGGCCAGCGTCGCGATGTGGAAGAGCTGGTAGAACGCGGTCTGGTACTTGAAGCGTCGCGCGAAGTCGATCACGTCCCGTGCGTCGACCGTCGCGTCCTCGAAGCGCGTGGTGCCGCTGCCGGTCGTCGTCTGGCCGAAGCCGTCCCAGTCGTCTTCGCGGATCACGCCGGGTTGCGCGGTCGCGACGGCGACGATCACGTCGCTGCCGTCGCTCGCGCGTTGCGCGAACACGTCGATCCAGTCGGCAAACAGGCTGCCGGTGCTGTAGAACTTCCGGCCGTTCAGCACGAGCCGGCCGTTCTTTTCCGACACCTTCGTGATGGTCTGGCCGAGCGACACGTCGCCGGTCTCGGTCCATGCATTGCCGACGAGCTGGCCGCTCGCGAAGCGATCGAACCACGTCTGGCGATCGGCGCCGGGCGGCGCGTTCAGCCAGTCCTCGACGAACGCGAAGTGCCCGCGCAAGGCCTGCGGCAGATTGGAATCGGCGGCGCCGAGCTCGGTCAGCAACTGGAACAGCTGCGGCAGCGATGCGCCGGCGCCGCCGTCGCGCAGCGGCAGCCGGACGGCGCCGAAGCCGGCGGCCTTCAGCCAGCCGATCGCCTCGTGCGGCAGTTCGCGGCGGCGTTCGCGTTCCGCGGTGCCGGCCGCGATGCGTTCGAAGATCGGCCTGAAGCGGCTGGCAAGCGCGTCATAGTCGGTGCCGGTGGAAAGTTCGGTTGCGGCGGGAGATGAAGTCATGCGGTGGTCCTTGAAAGGCGGGGGCCGTCGATGCCGGCAGGCCAGTATAGGAAGCACGATGCGGACGATCCAATAACGGATTCGTACATCCTTATCGCTGCCGGGCATTACGCGGGCGACGCGCCGTGGCATCGATGCCGGGGCGTCGATGTCGCTGCTGACGCGCGGTTTTTTTCGCGCGGCGTGCCGCATCGTTTGTCGTTCGAAGGAATATCGTTGTGCGAATCGCTCGGTTTGCCGGCGCTCGGTGCGCTGCTAGATTGAACGTTTCCGTCAACCAGCAGGAGAGCCCGATGTCAGAGACGAGCGCCACGATCCAGGAACGACCGGCCGATACGCAACCGCAGGCGGCCAGCGTGATCGCCGACGACGCACAGGCCATCGCGGCCGCGCACGCGCTTGCGCAACGGCTTGCGCAAGGCGCGGCCGAGCGCGACCGCGAGCGCCGGTTACCGCGCGACGAGATCGAATGGTTCTCGCAGTCGGGGCTGTGGGCCATCACGGTGCCGAAGGCTTACGGCGGTGCGGGCGTCTCGCATGTGACGCTGACGGAGGTGGTGAAGATCGTCGCCGCGGCCGATCCGTCGCTCGGGCAGTTGCCGCAGAATCATTTCGGGCTGGTCGACGTGATCGCGCTGACCGGCACCGACGCGCAGAAGCGCCTCTTCTTTTCCGAAGTGCTGAGCGGCAAGCGGTTCGGCAACGGTTTTTCGGAGAAGGGCACGAAACACGTGCTCGACCTGAAGACGCGCGTGCGCCGGGACGGCGACGATTACGTCGTCGACGGCACCAAGTTCTATTCGACCGGAGCGCTGTTCGCGCATTACGTGCCGGTGCTCGGTCTCGACGACGAGCGCCGCGCGTGGCTCGCATACATCCGCCAGCCGGCGCCGGGGCTGACCGTGATCGACGACTGGTCGGGATTCGGGCAGCGGACCACCGCGAGCGGCACGGTCGTGCTCGACAACGTGCGCGTGCCTGCGTCGCACGTGCTGCCGGCGCAACGCGTGTCGGACCTGCCGACGCTGAACGGGCCGCTGTCACAGATCATCCAGGCCGCGATCGACGCGGGCATCGCCCGGGCCGCGCTCGACGATACGCTGGCGTTCGTGCGCACACGCACGCGGCCGTGGGTCGACAGCGGCGTCGAGCGTGCGGTGGACGATCCGCTGACGATCCGCGAGATCGGCCATCTGCACATTCAGCTGCATGCGGCGGAGGCGTTGCTCGAGCGCGCGGCGCGCACGCTCGACGAGATCGCGGCGCGCGGCGACGTGACCGAGGACGACGTCGCGCGCGCGTCGGTGGCGGTGGGCGAGGCAAAGGTGCTGACGACGGAGATCGCGCTGCTCGCGGGCGAGAAGCTGTTCGAACTGGCCGGCACGCAGGCGACGCTTTCCGAGCACAACCTCGACCGGCACTGGCGCAATGCACGCACGCATACGCTGCACGATCCGGTGCGCTGGAAATATCACCTCGTCGGCAACTACTACCTGAACGGCGTGCGCCCGGCGCGCCATGCGTGGAATTGAAGCCGTTGCGATCGTGGTTTTTCGCCCGGCGATGACCGAGTGAACCGCCGCGGTCTGATGCATCCGCACGATCGTGTGGCGAACCCGGCACTGCGTTCGACGCGCAGTCGCCGGGATCAACGGCGGATCGGGCTGCCGATCGTGTGCCGTGAAGCACTTGCGGCGATAATCGGCATCCCGACCCCGACTGCCGCCCCTCATGACCCTCCCTGCGTTCACACCCTTTCAGGATCTGGCCAAGGCCCTGCTGGCTCACTGGAGCGGCGCCGACGGCGACGGTTCCCACGACACTTCGCATCTGCAACGCGTATGGAAGAACGCGGCCGCGATCCACGCGGAGGAAGGCGGCGACGCCGAGGTGCTGTTCGCCGCGACATTGCTGCACGACTGCGTGGCGGTGGAGAAGGATTCCCCGCTTCGCGCGCAGGCATCGCGGCTGTCGGCGCAAAAGGCCCGGCAGGTGCTGAAGTCGCTGGATTGGCCTGACGCGAAGATCGACGCCGTTGCTCACGCGGTCGAAGCGCACAGTTTCTCGGCCTGTATCGCGCCGACGACGCTCGAAGCAAAGGTGTTGCAGGACGCCGACCGGCTCGATGCGATCGGCATGGTAGGCGTCGCGCGATGCTTTTATGTCGCGGGCCGGATGGGCAGTGCGCTGTACGACCCGGCCGATCCGCACGCATCGGAACGGGAACTCGACGACACGCGTTTCGCGATCGATCACTTCCGCACGAAACTGCTGAGGCTTTCAACCGGTTTCCAGACCGTCACCGGTACCCGGATGGCGATCGTTCGTCGCGACCGGTTGCAGCGCTTTCTCGACGAGTTCGCCGACGAGATCTGATTTCGTCGACGGAGCCTTCGGATGAGCAGTCGGCCGGAATCGGGAATGACGATTTCATTTCATTGTGCGAACGATTTCACGATGAAACCCTTCCACTACGGTTGGGATCCGATATGCGTCGAAGAACGATCGGCGACTCGTCCGCATCGCGGAGAGTATCGCCCGACCGGGCAGGCAAGACGGCTGTCCATCGCGGAGCCGAATATCGACGTTACCAAAGCATGAACCGTAGAGGTCGCTTTTTTTTGCGAGCCTGCAGCGTGGAAGCGCATCGCGCAACGGCTGCCCTGCAATCGAAGCCCATGCTTCAATCGCCCCCCGCCTGATAAAGCGCTTTCACCTGCGATAGCGCGTCGATGAACTGATCCTTGAGCGCCTGCGGCCCCAGGATTTTCACGTGCGCGCCGTACCCCAGCAGTGTCCGCGCGCCGTGCTCGATCGATTCGATCGGTATCAGATACTCCTTCCATCCCGGCGGTACCTCCGCACTCCCCGCATGCTGCAAGACCGGCGCGGTCCTGATTCGCGCGTTGACGAGCCAGGTTTCGCCGCGCGGCGACACCGCGACATGGGCGGTCAGCCGATGGAGATCGGTTTCGTACCGGGTCATCGCGTCGCGCCAGTGCGTCGCCAGATCGAATCGCGCCGGGCGCCTGAAGCGGCGGCGCGATGCGTGGAGTTCGAGGATGTTCGCGAGCCGGAACGTGAGTGCGCCGGGCTTGCCGACCATCCTGGCAATCAGGTACCAGGCGCCGCCCTTGAGCACGAGGCCGAGCGGCTCGAGCGCGCGGCGGGACGTGCCGCGCCAGCTCTGGTACTTCACGTCGATACGGTACGAACCCCACACCGCATCGGCGACTTCGCGCAGGAATGCCGGCGTTTCCTGCGCCCGGTACCAATCCACGGTGTCGACGTGCAGCCGGCTGGCGACACGATCGGCGTGCTCGCGCGAACCGGGCGGCAGGCTGGCCATCATCTTCAGCCGGGCGGAGGCCGCCAGGCCGTCGAGGCCCAGTTCTCGCGCGGGCCCGGGCAGACCCGCCAGAATCAGCGCGTGCGCCTCGTGGTCGGTGAGCCCCGTGAGGTCGGTGCGCCAGCCTTCGCTCAACTGAAAGCCGCCGTTGCGGCCGCGATCGCCCCAGATCGGCACGCCGGCCGTGGAAAGCTGGTCGATATCGCGCAGGATCGTGCGCTCGGACACTTCCAGCGCGGCGGCCAGCGCCGGTGCCGTCATCCGGCCGCGCGCTTGCAGCATCATCATGATCGACAACAGGCGGCTTGCTTTCATGAGCGCACGTTACCTCGAATACCTGACATGAGGTGTCATGTTATCGGACTTATGCTGTGTCGTATTCCCGATCCGCTTGATCGACACCGGGTTCCGGCATGAACGCGCGCATGCGGGTACAGCCGCCCGGTGTTCGACGCGGGTAGCGCCTGACCTCACTGGAGTGCGAACCATGAAGATAATTTCCGGGCCGCTGAGCATGTTTGGAGCGAAGGTCGAGATTGCGGCACACGAGAAGGGCATCGACTTCGAGCTGGTGATGGCGCCCTTCAGCCAGCGTCGCGGCTACGACCCCAAACATCCGGATGTCGTGCGCATCAACCCGAAGCGCCAGGTGCCGGTGCTGATCGACGGCGATCTGGAACTCTTCGATTCCACGCAGATCTTCGAGTACTTCGAGGATCTGAAGCCCGCTCCCGCGCTGTGGCCGGCGCATCCGGCGGCGCGCGCGATCGCGCGCCAGCTCGAACACGGCAGCGACGAAATCTACTTTCCGCACGTCGTCCGGCTGATGGGGCTGGAAGCGACGCCGGACGATCCGGCCGCGCGGGCCGCGCGTGACGAAGCGGCCCGGTACTATCGGTGCATGGAGCACGAGCTGGCGGATCGCGAGTTTCTGGCCGGTGCGTATTCGTACGCCGACATCGCGTTCTACATGGCGCAGTTGTTCGGCGCGCGCAAGGGCGCACCGATGACGGACGAAACGCCGCGCCTGCTCGCGTGGCGTGAGCGCATGACCGCACGTCCCGCCGTGCGCAAGGTCGCCGGCGCGATGGCCGGGTATCTCGCCTCGATCGGAGAAGCGGTTCCCGATTTTCTTCGCGGGCACGACTCGCTGCCGTCGGGAGCGGACAGGCGCGGGGAGACGGCCTTCGGCGACGATTGCCGCTGAAGGCCGCGCTGGCGCTTGCCGTGTTCAGCCGCGGATGAGCGCGAGCAGGTCGGCGTTGGACGTGGGCATGCCGTGCGGGAAGCCCCGGTACGTCTTCAGCGTGCCGCTCCTCGCCAGCTTCGCCGACAGGCGACCGGAATCGGCATACGGGACGATCGGGTCGTCGTCGCCATACATCACGAGAACGGGAATCGTGGTGTTTTTCAGGTCTTCGGTGAAATCGGTCTGCGAGAACGCGACGATGCCGTCGTAGTGGGCCTTCGTGCTGCCCATCATGCCCTGCCGCCACCCGTTCCGGATGACGCCTTGCGACGGTCTGGCGCCGTCGCGGTTGTAGCCGTGGAACGGGGCGATTGTCCCGACGCGATCCGACGTGCCCCTCTATTTCGGTCCTTGACCTTAAAGTCGACTTCAATCCTAGAGTGCTTGCTGACGGCGGTGAGTCAGCAGGCTTCGGGTGTTGCCTGCCACGGCCGATCATCGACGAGAGGCGACGAACATGGACAGGCGGTTGACACAGGTCGAATTCGGGCCGCATACGGTCGACGTGCCCGAAGGCGGGTACTACGACCGGTTCCGGATGAATCCCGACCTCGACGAGGTGGCGCGCGATCCCGCGGCGGGGAACATCGATTTTTTCCGTCGGATTCCGAAGCGTCAGGTTGCTTCGCGGGTCGGCCCGACCTGGGCGCCGAATTTCTACTACCGTTCCAGCAGCATCCAGCTGCTGTTCCTTGCGCCGCTCGAACGCCTGCGGACCACGCTGCCGGTGCCGCTCGAACCGCTGCGTGCGCTGCCCGGGTACGGGCTGGTCGCGCTGACCTTCTTCTCGTATTCGGTGTGCGACAACGATCCGTATGACGAAGTGTCCGTCGCGGTGGTCATCCGCCGGCCCGGCGCGACGGGGTCGCACGCGCGCGAGCTGATCGATTCGATGCGGCGCCGGAGCTTCTTCGCGCACGTGCTCGCGCTGCCGGTCACCACGGAAATCGCGCGAGTGCGCGGCGTGCACGGTTATCAGTTGCCGAAGTGGCTCGCCGATATCGACGTGGACCTCGGCGCCACCGCCCGCGCCCGCATCGCCGGCCCGGGCGGCCGGCCGGACCTGAGCCTGAGCGCGCCGCTGCCGGAACTGACCCACGTCGCATCGCAGTCGCACATGGGCTCGACGACGATGATCAATCGCATCGACGGCGAATGGCACCAGTCATCGGTGCAGACGAATGCGCTATCGTTCGCCCAGCGCCTGTTGCCGCGCAACGTCGAGCTCGTGCGGCACGGCGGCCCGTTGAGCCAACTGCTCGACGGGCTGGGCGCGTCCACCATCCTGCGTCTCGACGTGGTGAAGGACGCGCAGCTGGTCCTGAACCTGCCGACCCCGTTGAAGGCCTTCGATGCACCCGGAAAGCAGCGCTGACGCCACGTCCGTTCGCGGCACCCCCGCGCCGAAGGAATCACCCATGAGGAACCGCCGATGACCCAGCCGACCCACGATCTCGTTGTATTCGGCGCCACCAGTTTCGTCGGGCAGATCCTGGCCCGCTACCTGTCCGAGTACCTGTCGGGCTCCGGCGAGACGCTGCGCTGGGCCATCGCCGGCCGCTCCGAAGCGAAACTCAGGCAGGTCAGGGATACGCTGGGTGCGGCGGGGCAGTCGGTGCCGATCATCGTTGCCGATGCGGCCGACGAAGCGCAGCTTCGAGCGCTCTGCGCGCAGACGCGCGTGGTCGTGTCCACCGTCGGCCCCTATGCGCTTTACGGGGAGCCGCTGGTCAGGGTCTGCGCGGAAACCGGCACCGACTACTGCGACCTCACCGGCGAGACGCAGTGGATCAAACGGATGATCGACAGGTACGAACCGGCGGCGCGGCAATCCGGCGCGCGCATCGTCCATTGCTGCGGCTTCGATTCGGTGCCGTCGGACATGGGCGCGTTCTTCCTGCAGCAGCAGGCGCGGCAGCGGTGGGGCGTGCCGGCCGCGCAGGTGAAGATGCGCGTCAGGACGCTGAAGGGCGGCGCGTCGGGCGGCACGGTGGCGAGCGTGATCAACGTCGTCCGCGAAGCGGCCGCCGATCCCGCGTTGCGCAGGGAGCTGCTCGATCCTTATTCGCTGTGCCCGAAGGGGCACGGCTTCACGATACGCCAGCATGCGGTGCGATCCGCGGCGTTCGATCGCGACTTCGACGCGTGGATCGCGCCGTTCGTGATGGCCGCGATCAACGAGCGTGTCGTGCATCGTTCCAATGCGCTGGCCGGCAACGCGTACGGCAGCCGCTTCACGTACGACGAAGCGGTGATGACGGGCACGGGCCTCAAGGGCCGCCTGACGGCGATGACGATGGTGGCCGGCCTCGGCGCGTTCATGGTCGGTGTCCTCATCAAGCCGGTGCGCAGCCTGATGGAGCGTTTTCTGCTGCCGAAGCCCGGCGAGGGGCCGAGTGCGGCCGCCCAGCTGGCCGGCCGCTACGATTTGCGTTTCTTCGGTCGCGCCGACGACGGGCGGACCTTGCGCGTGAAAGTCACCGGCGACCGCGATCCGGGTTATGGCTCTACCGGCAAGATGCTCGGCCAGGCCGCGATCGGTCTCGCACTGGACTGCAGCGGAGACGGCGTGAAGATCGGCCGCGGCGGTGGCTTCTGGACGCCCGCGACGATGTTCGACGAACGCTACATCGAACGCCTGGTTCGCCACGCGGGGCTGCGTTTCGACGTGATTTGATCGTGCGCGCCGTCGGCACTGCGACAGGAAGCCGATAAAGATCGGATAGCGAATCAATTTCAGGAGACAACCTGCAGCCCCGACGGGACGGATGGCCGGATGCGATCCGGCGAAGGAGTATCGGAACATGAAGATCGGGGAACTGGCGGAACGCACCGGCCTTACTCCTTCGCGCATCCGCTTCTACGAGCGCATCGGTCTGTTGACGCTCGTCGCGCGCGAAGCGAACGGCTATCGCTCCTATCCGCAGGAAGCGGTGACGGTGCTCGACCTGATTACGGCCGCGCAGAAGGCGGATTTCAGCCTCGACGAGATTCGCATGCTGATTCCAGCCGGCCTCGCGCAGTGGCCATGCGATGCGTTGCTGGACGCGCTGCACCGCAAGGTGCGGGACATCGAGGCACTGGAGGCGCGGCTGGCGCGCAGCAAGGCGCAGGTCATGTCGCTGATCGCCGAAATCGCGGCGAAACCGGCGTCGGTCGATTGTGCGACCCATGCGAAACGATTGCTGTCGCGGGTCCCGCCGGGGGATGCGGCGGAGGGCGGCGAGGCCGCCGCCGGATTGTCGGATGGCAGTACACATACCCATGGCCTCGATACGCTGCCGAGGCAAACCATAACCTTTAAGCAAAGTTGAAGGTCAAGACCCTTTCGCTTTTGCTTTTGCTTTTGTTTTTGTTTTCGTCTTCGCTTCCCGCGCAGGGCTGGCGGGCAGTACGAGTCCGTCCAGCAAGGTTGTCAGCGCATCTTCGATCGCGTGATCGCCGACCTTTTCGCGCACCAGCCGCCTGTCGATCGCCAGCATCGTCAGGCCATGCAGATGCGCCCAGCAGGCGGTCGCCTGGCCGAGCGCCGGGCGCGCGCGGATCGTGCCGGCGCGCTGGCCGTGTTCCAGGATGTCGACGACCAGCAGGAAAGGCGCCTGCACGCGTGGATCGAGATGGATGTCCGAGGGCTCCCCGGCATCCGCGGCAAACATCAGTCGATAGAGATCCGGGTTGTGCTGCCCGAATGCGAGATGGGCATACGCGAGCGCCAGCAGCACGTCCGGTGCGCTCGCCGCGGGATCGATGGACGCGGCGAGCTCGTCGCGCAGGCGATCGAAGCCGATCAGTGCGAGCTCGTGCAGCAACGCGGCCTTGTCCGGGAAATGCCGGTACGGCGCGGAGTGGCTGACGTTCGCGCGCCGCGCGATTTCGCGCAGCGTGAACTGCCAGCCCTGCTGCTCCTGCAGCGTGTCGAGCGCCGTTTCGATGATCGCGCGACGCAGATCCCCGTGGTGATAAGCCTTTTGCCCGGCGTCCGCATCCTCATCCGACGACATCGTATTGCTCCTATGTTGACAGGGAAAACATTGTGGGCCTATGATCCGCCGCATGCAAGTTGACAGTGTCTACATCCACGCAACCTCGTGAGGTGCACCATGGCCGTTTCCGCAGAATCCATCTCGAGCTTCGACCCGGCGGTGCTGCTGGCCCGCCAGCGCAACGCGTTCGTCAGCGAGGGGCCGCCGACCTTGCAGCAGCGCAAGGCCAGGCTCGCGCGGCTGCGCGCCGTGGTGCTGGCGTATCGCCGCGAAGTGGAGGAGGCGATCAGCGCCGATTTCGGGAATCGCTCGCGGCACGAGACTGCGATCATGGAACTGGTCGGCGTGATCCAGGCGATCGACTACCTGACGCGCAACCTGCGCCGCTTCACGAAGCCGCAGCGCCGGCACGTCGGAATTCTCTATCGGGCCGGGCAGGCTCACGTGGAGTACCAGCCGCTTGGCGTGGTCGGCGTGATGGCGCCGTGGAATTACCCGTTCTCGCTCACCTTCATTCCGCTGGCGACCGCGCTGGCCGCGGGCAACCGCGCGATGCTCAAGCCGTCGGAACTGACGCCGCGCACCAGCGAGGTGATGCGCCGGATGCTCGCGGAGACCTTTCCGAGCGAAGAAGTCGCGGTCGTGCTCGGCGGCCCGGAAGTCGGTGCGGCCTTCAGCGGCCTGCCATTCGACCATCTGCTGTTTACCGGCAGCACGCAGGTGGGCCGCAAGGTCATGAAGGCGGCCAGCGAGAACCTGGTGCCGGTGACGCTCGAACTCGGCGGCAAGAGCCCGGCGATCGTCGCGCGGGGGCATGTCGATGGCCGGACGATGTCGAGCATCGTGTTCGGCAAGCTGTCGAACGGCGGACAGACCTGCGTGGCGCCCGACTATGCGCTGGTGCATGAAGACGACCTGGACGCGTTCGTCACGCAATACGATGCGGCCGTCGCGCGCTTCTATCCGGACGGGCCGACGAGCCCGGATTACACGTCGATCGTCAGCGACCGGCATTACGACCGCCTGAAGGGGCTCGTCGACGAGGCGCGCAGCAAGGGCGCGCGCGTGATCGAGGCGGGCGTGAACCCGCAGCAGGCGGCGACCCGCAAGCGGACGCTCGCGCCCACGCTGATCGTCGGCGCCGGCGACGATACGGCCGTCATGCAGGAAGAAATCTTCGGGCCGATCCTGGCGGTGCGCACGTATCGCACGATCGACGAAGTCGTCGACTACGTGAATGCGCGTCCGCGTCCGCTCGTGCTGTATTACTTCGGTGCGCAGGACGGCGACTGCGAGTCGCTGCTCAAGCGCACCACGTCGGGCAATGTCGGCATCAACAACACGCTCCTGCATGTCGCGCAGGAAGACCTGCCGTTCGGCGGCGTCGGTCCGAGCGGGATGGGCGCGTATCACGGCATCGAGGGATTCCGCGCGATGAGCCACGCGAAGGGCGTGTTCGTGCAGGGGCGCTGGAACCTGCCGAGCCTGCTGCGCGCGCCGTTCGGCAAGCTCGCGGATCTCTCGCTGGCGGCGTTACTGGAGCGCAGCCGGGAACCGGTGGGCGTGCGCGCGGGATTGAGCGCCAAGCGCTGAACGGCGCCGCACGATGCCTGCTAGGGTGTAGTGCGCTTGCCCGCTCCCGTGCGAACGGCGGCTTCGTTGAAGATCGTCGCGGCGAATTCGACCGCGGCCGGCATCCGCGCGTCATGCATCAGCACGAATTCGACTTCCGGCAGTTCCGGCAAGCCGTCGGCCACGCCGAGCTCCCGGAGCGTGCCGTCGATCGCGCTGCGCGGCACCGGCGCGATGGCGATGCCGGCGCGCACGCATGTCCGGATGCCGCTGACGCTCGGGCTTTCGCACGCGATCCGGTAGCGCAGGTCGGCCAGCGCGAGCGCCTTGAGGGCGGCGCCCCGGTACGGGCAAGGATCGGGGAAGCACGCGAGCGGCACCTCGCCTTCCGGCAACCGCTCGTGGCGCGCAAATGCCCAGACGAGCGGCTCTTGCCACAACGTCGCGCCCTGATCCGTGTGCGCGCACCGGCTGCCGATCACGAGATCGAATTCGCCGCTGGCATGCCGCCGAAACAGGCTGTCGCCGATGTCGACCGTCAGGTCCAGCCGCAAGCCGCGCCGCGTGGCCGCGTGGCGGCGCATCACGTCCGGCAGCCAGCCTTCCGCGAAATCCTCCGATGCGCCGATGCGCAGCCGGGTATCGGCTGCGTCGCCGGCTCCCAGCCGCGCCCTCGCTTCCCCGCTCAGATTGAGCATCGCGCGCGCGTAACCGAGCAGCGTCTGGCCATGCGCGGTGAGCGTGACGCTGCGCGTATTGCGCACGAGCAGCGCCTGGCCGACCTGTTCTTCGAGACGAACGATCTGGGCGCTGACCGCGGACTGGCTGAGATTCAGCCTGCGACCGGCGCCGGTGAAACTCCGCACGTCGGCGACGGCGACGAACGTTTGAAGCAGCGCCGTGTCGAGAGGATTCTCCATTGATCACAAATCCGGGTTAATTCAATCAATTAATATCGTTTCCAAATTATAAGCGGGCTCGATACGCTGCGAACCGTAGTGGGCGACCGCGCATCCGGCGCGTCGCCGTCACTCCTGGCAAGGACCGGCTCCATGACGTGCGTGCTCTATATCGAAGGCTCACCCAACAAGGCATATTCCGCATCCATCGACGTGTGCAATGCGTTTCTCGACGCGTACCGGCACGCGCACCCCGATCATGAAATACGGAAGCTCGACGTGTGGGATCTGGCGATGCCCGAATTCGACGAAGACGCGCTGGCCGCGAAATATGCGGGGCTGAGCGGCACCGCGTTGACACCGTCGCAGGCGGCGGCATGGCAGCGGATCGAGCAGCTCGCAGCGCCGTTCCACGCAGCGGACAAGTTTCTGTTCGGCGTGCCGCTGTGGAACTTCAGTATTCCGTACAAGCTCAAGCACCTGATCGATGCGATCTCGCAGAAGGACGTGCTGTTCACGTTCGACGACGCGGGCTTCACCGGCAAGCTGGCCGGGAAAAAGGCGGCCGTGGTCTACGCGCGTGGGCTCGGTTATCAGTCGCCGGGTTCGTTTACGCCGGCTGCCGAGTTCGATCTTCAGCGCCCGTACATGGAAACCTGGCTCAGGTTCGTGGGCGTGACGGACGTCACGGGTATCGTCGTCGAGCGTACGTTGTTCGGTGCCGACGGAAAGGTCGATCGCAGCCGCGCGATCGACGAAGCCCGATCGATCGCGCGCGGGTTCTGACGCTGCCGCGCAGCGTATCCGGTGCGTCGGCGTGTCGGTGCGTGGGCGGTGTGCACCCGGCGCTTGTGTCGGCGTGCGGCGTGGACGCCCGGATCAGCGCCCGCCGCGCGCGATGGCGAGCGCGACGCCGAAGCCGACGAGCAGGCATCCGAAGGTGCGGTCGATCCAGTGCCGCAGCGACAGCAGGCGATCGCGGACGGCCGTCGCGGAGAAGCACACGGCCACCAGACTGAACCAGCCGGCGTGCGCCAGCGCGATGAATGCACCGTAGCCGATCTGCACGATCAGCGGTGTGTCGGGCCGCACGGCCTGCATGAACAGGCTGACGATGAACACCGTGGTCTTGGGGTTCAGCGCATTGGTCAGGAAGCCGGTGCGCAACGCGGCCAGGTCCGACAGCGGTGCGGCCGGCGCGTCGGTCTGCCCGCTGCCAGCTTTCGTCATGAGCATCTTCACGCCGAGGTAGACCAGGTAGATCGCGCCGATCAGCTTGACGGCATTGAAGAGCCACAACGATTGCCGGATCAGCAGGCCGACGCCCAGCAGCGTGTAGCTCACGTGAACCGTCACGCCCAGCCCGATACCCAGCGCGGTGAGCACGCCCGAGCGGCGCGACAGCATCAGGCTGTTGCGCGTGACCATCGCGAAGTCCGGGCCCGGGCTGATCACGGCCAGCAGCGTGATGGTGACTACGACTATCAGTTCGGTCATCGTCCTGTCCTTGCGATTGATGGTTTGATGGCGCAATCTTATGGGTCATGCTTCATCCGGAATAGCGATGATTTCTGACCAGAATGGTGAGTGGGATTCACAACCGATGCGCGCGAACCTGCCTTCGCTGATGGCGCTGCGTTGCTTCGAGGCGGCGGCGCGTCACGAAAATTTCAGCCGTGCCGCCGACGAGCTGTGCCTGACCCACGGCGCAGTCAGCCGCGCGGTGCGGCTGCTCGAGGACGACCTGGGCGTGGCGCTGTTCCAGCGGCGCAGCCGGCGCGTGTTCCTGACCGACGCGGGCCGCAAGCTGGCGCAGGCGGTTCACGACGGTCTGGGGCTGATGCGTCACGCCGCGCAGGAATTGCGCACCGAGGCCGCCCGGGCGCGGCGCTGGGTCCTGTCGTGCGAGCCGACGCTGCTGATGCGCTGGCTGATTCCGCGCTGGCCGGATTTTCAGGCGCGACATGCGGGCGTCGACGTTCACCTGGCGGCCGCGGGTGGCCCGTTTTCATTCGACAGCGGCATCGACATGGCGATTCGACGCAACGACTTTGCGTGGCCGGCGGGTTACCACGCGGAGCGTCTGTTCGCGGAGCGGGTGGGGCCGGTGTGCCGGCCGGACAAGGTCGATGCGTGGTTTTCCGCTCGTCGCGGTAGTCGCTCGTTGAAGACGGACGTTCCGCAGTTGCACACGCGGACACGGCCGGACGCGTGGAAGGAATGGGCGGTTGCCGCGCATCAGCCGGCCGTGCGCGGGCGCGGGCAGGTGTTCGACCATTTCTACTTCAGCCTGCAGGCGGCGGTTGCGGGGCTGGGTGTCGCCATCGGCCCGTGGCATCTCGTTCGCGACGATATCGAAAGCGGTGTGCTGGTCGCGCCGATGGGGTTCGTCGAGGATGGTTCGCACTACTGCCTGTTGACGCCGGAGCCAGTGGTGGCAGGCCGTGCGCAGGCGGATGTGCTTGCGTGGTTGAGGGCGGTGGCCTGAACGGCGCGCGGATGCTGTCGACGGGCGGTTGACGATGAGCGGCGTGCTGACGGCCGGCTCGGCCAGCACGATCGGGCGACCGTAGTCGCCGTCGCTACGGTCGGGCGTCCGGCGCGAACGTCCTGCCCGTCACGTCCACGATGAAGTCGATTGCCGCGCGAATCGTCGGCGCATGTCTGAGGTCGGCATGTACGACCAGCCAGAGATCCGTTCGGGCGGCAGACGGCGCGACGTTCGTTCACGGGATGGCGCGGGCATTGATCGTTTCGGTTCTGTTGCTGGTGGCCGGTGCGGTGATGGCGTGGCGGAATCTGGGGCAGGCAGGGGCGCGAGGAATTCCGGCTCGCGGTGCGAGCCCTCAACGTCAATGACCGACCCGATAGACGCGACCGCTATGCACGCCTTCCACGCTGCGTCGATAGGCCATGGCCACACGTGACGCCGGCACGCTCTCGCAGCCGGGAAAGAACGGACCGAACCGATCCATGGATTCCGTCAGCACCGTCGGGCTCACGACGTTGATCCGGATGCCGCGCGGAAAATCGCACGCGGCCCCGCGCACGAATCCTTCAATCCCGGCATTCGACGCAGCGGCATGGGCGCCTTGCGCAATCGGATCGTCGACCGCGATGCCCGAGGTCAGCGTGATCGACCCGCCGTCGACCAGATAGTGCTGGCCCACCAGTGCGACACGCACCTGGCTCAGCAGCTTGTCCTGCAATCCCCGGTGGAAGTCGGCCGCCGTCATCTTCTCGATCGGGGCAAGGATGACATTGCCCGCGGCGACGACGATTGCGTCGACTTGCCCGATCTTCTCGAACAGCGCACTCACGCTCTCGTCACGGGTGATGTCGACCTGATGGTCGCCGGAAGTGCGACCCACGCGAACGACTTCGTGTTTTCCGTCACGCGCAAGCTCATCTGCCACGGCACGACCGACGTCTCCGCCGGCGCCGATTACAACGATCTTCATGGAACCACTCCTTTTCGGTTTCAGGTTGGAGCAGCCATTGTTCTTCGAACCAATATTGAGATAAATGTGCTCTAATTTCCGACACTACTAATCGCTGGTTCGCAATATGGACAAGCTGCGTTCAATGGAAACCTTCGTTGCCGTCGTGGAAGGGGGCAACTTCACCGAGGCGGCGCGGCGGCTTGGCATGTCGGCGGTCATGGTGGGCAAGTACGTGCGCGAACTTGAAGAGCGCCTCGGCGCGCGCATGCTGGAGCGCACCACGCGACGGCAGAGCCTGACGGATGCGGGGCGCGTGTTCTACGAAGACGCCAGGCGCGCGCTTGAACAGGTGCGGATCGCCGAGACGTCGGTCGAGCGATTGCGTGCGTCGCCGTCCGGCACGTTGCGGATCAGCGCGCCGATTACCTTCGGTGCATGCGTCGTCGCGCCGCTGGCCGCGACGTTCCAGCAGATGCATCCGCTCGTGCGCATCGAGTTGGCGTTGAGCAATCGCGTCGTCGACCTGGTGGACGAGGGATTCGATCTCGCCGTTCGAATTGGCGAACTGGGTGACGTCGATCTGATCGCAAAGCCGTTGACCATGTATCGCATGGTGATTTGCGCATCGCCCGGTTACCTCGCGCGGCATGGACGTCCGGAGACGCCGCAGGATCTGGGCATGCATCACTGCCTGTCTCACTCGGTGTGGAACGGCCGTAACGGGTGGAAGCTCGGCGGGTGGGACGGGCCGCAGGTTTCGCAGGATCCGGTCTTCACGTGCGACGACGGGAACGGGCTGCGCATGGCCGCCATCGCGGGCGCGGGATTGTTGCTGCAGCCTGAAGTTCTGGTGGCGCACGATCTGGCGAGTGGCGCGCTGGTGCCGGTGTTGCAAGCGTACTTGCCGGCGCCGCACCCGGTTCATGTCGTGTATCGGCACGATCGGCGGCCATTGCCGAAGCTGACTCGTTTCGTCGAGCATTTGATCGAACATGGTGCGGGGCGCTGAAGTCGAACGCAGGTAGCGATCGTGGATTCGTGGCGAATCGAATGTCGACAGGAAACGACGCGTTGCTGGTGTCTATGTGCCAACTGAACCAACGGGAAGCAGGCGACGCGTCGCGAGTGCGTGGCACTTGAGAGCCGAAGCGATCGCCAGCCCGCTGGCGCCGCGCCATTTCTGCGCGGCCGGGATTCCATTGGCGACCGCGTCGAGGTTGAACGCCCAGGTTTCTAAGCGAGCGCGCGGTGGTACACGAAGCCGGCATTCGTTCCGCCGCCCCGACCTACGGCGATCTGAATATTGAGGTGTGCCATGGCCTCGAGATAACGGGCGTTGTTCAAGGGGCCGGTCACGACGGGCGCGAACCCCGCGCTTTCCGCGATCCCGGCGACCGTCGTGTTGGCCTGGACGTCGTTGCCCGCGATGAATGCCGTAACGGCATGGCCGCCCCGATCGATGCGATCCGGCGTCATGATGTCGGCGAACACCGTGTTGAAGCACTTCACCAGACGCGCGCCCGGCAGCAAGTGGCCGATCGCCTCGGCTGCCGATCCGTCGACCCCCAGCGGAAGTGGCGACCAGTCGTCCTTCAGCGCATTCGTTGCGTCAACAACGACCTTGCCGGCCAGCTGATGTGCAAGGGAGGGAAGTACCTCGGCGCACGCCTGATAGAGGACGGCGATGACGACAACATCACCATGCGCCGCAGCCTCTTCCAGCGACACGATTCGGTATCGGGCGCCCGGACGCACCCTCGCGGGATTGCGCAAGCCGACCACCACATCATGTCCCGCCGTGACCAGCAATTCGGCCAGATTCCCGCCAAAGTTTCCACCGCCCAGGAATGCGATCTTCATGGCATGTACCTCACGATTGATTGGGTGGCATCATTCTTTCAATTCCGGTTTCTGCAATCAATTAGGTACCTGAGAGTAACCATGACGAAGAAGATCGAGTTGCCGCCCGATGCGTTCCTGAAAGTCTGTCCGTCACGCGCGGTGCTTGCGCGTATCGGGCAGAAGTGGACCGTGCTGGCCATGGTCGCGATGAAGGATGGGCCGATGCGTTTTGGCGACATCAAGCGTCGCCTGGAAGGTGTGTCGCAGAAGATGCTGACCCAGACGCTGCGCGCGATGGAGCGCGACGGACTGGTGGTGCGCAATGCCTATGACGAACTGCCGCTGCGTGTGGAGTACGCGCTGAGTTCTCTGGCCGGTACGCTGCTTCCACTCGTCATCGATCTCAAGGCGTGGGCGGAGAATGCGCTCGCGGCGATCGAGGCGAGTAATCGTGCGTTCGATCGTGAGCATGCGGAGTAGAGGGAGGGGATTCGGGTTGGGTTCAGGCCTTTTATGTGCCGGCATGCTCGTAGTTCGCGCGGTCACTCGAGACGCCATCAGGGTGAAACTATCGAGGTATGGTGCAGAACGAAAAAAGTGGTCGATTCGTTCCGGCAGACACTGGCGCGATTCGGCGCCGGCGCGGGCGGCTCGCGCAATATTTCCGGTCGAAGTCGATCTGCGCCTGGTAGCGGTAGACCTACATGGCCAGCGCCGCACGACTGACGATGTCCGCGGCCGTCAGGGCTCACGGCGCGACGCGATCACCTTGCGGCGCGTCGGCAGCTTCGAGCGCGGTTGCAGTTGTTCTTCCGCGTAGCGTCGATAGGCCCGGTTCCGACTCACGCGCCAACCTTCACGCTTGAACACGTCTGCTCGGATATTTCCCGTTGCCGAACCAGATCCGCCACTGGCATGCCCAACTCAGTCCGCTGAGCGCGGCCACGATCTGCCCCACCGAGTACTGCTTGCGCTTCATCGCCAACCTTCCGTTCCTGTTGGGAAAATTGCCTCCGAAACACTGACGCTCATTTGCGTCAAGGGTTTCCAGGGCGGATCGGCACAAGAGTGGGCGGGAAAGGGAGTCATATGTAAATTAGCGTTAATATATTAAATAGACTTATATTTATAACTAGGTAACTGGAACATGAAAAATGAGTTCAGTCGGCTTTGGTTTGTTGTACCATGCAGAAAAATATGGAGAACGAGACGCTGTATGTTCGATGATCAGCGAAATTTTCAGGCATTGGCGAAGGGAGTGGGCGTTGTCAGCTTGTGGACGTGTGATGATTGAAACGCACGGGGGCGTACGCGCGAGCCGGGACGGCTTCATCGGGTGCACGTGATATTGCACCAGGTGAAGTCTTGCAATGGCTGACGTTTCGAGGTCCGCGAAGGGATTTGGAATCGGTGCGTGGTTCGGAGTCAATTAGTCAATATCGTATTGGCCCGGTATCCGGCTGGTCATTTTTGATGTGCCGACACATCCGCTGATGCTCACTAATGGTCAGGCGTTTGCGGCGATCAATGTCCTGCATCTCACAATCTCTGTTCCAACGTCGAAATGCGGTCTCGGCGGTACTTCATTATTTAATGTGCATTACCCGGGAGTTCATCATATCCACCGATAACTACGTGGGCGCCTGTTTTCACATGAGACGATCGGCGCGTCGCGATCAGCCGCTGCCGCGCTTCACTCGAAACGCTGCTGGCAACCGCGATACCGCGACGGGCGACAGACACGGCGTTGTCCGTGAAGTATCGCGATCAGGTGTTGCTCGGTGGATGGCAGGGGTGTCGTGGCTGCCACCTGAATCAGGACAACTCGACATTGCAATCGGCGCAGCTCGGCTCGCGTCGCGTACCGGGGCCGTAACGTGTTTGACGGCGCTTTCTTATTGATCGACTCGACATTCCATGCGGACCCTGACGTATCAAATGTTGACTGCCTGCGCCGAACGCGAGATCCGTCGGCATCTGACCGATGTCGGCACCGACGGGAGTCCCGAGACGCGTACTCTGGCACTCAGCGGTGCCGTGGCAGTGCTTGCAATGTGGCGTGCGCTGCTGGCCGACGCCGACATGGTGTTGGACCCGGAGCGCCATCCGCTTTATCAGGTCGACAGCCAGCGTCTTCGCTCGCTGATCTATTGCAGCGTCAGCCGCTGAATCCGGCGGCGCCGGCTACGCATCTGGAAGCTATTGAACGAGAAAGCGATTCGATGACGAAGTCACACAACGTATGTGTTAGCAATGCGAACAAAAAATGGTTGCGCAAATGGTGTCAACCGCTGTGATCGGGATGCTGCGGCTGGTCGTGTTTTGACTGCTTCCCTTGATTTTGGTCCGGAGTGTCACAGTCGCAAAGCCGTGTTCGTGTTCTTGAAGGCGAGAGATTGAATCAATCGTTGGAGCAAGAGATGAAGTTTCGAAAGAAAAATTCCGTCGTTGACGCGGAGCAGGTTGTTGACCCGTGCCAGCATCCTCACATCGAACGAACAGACGGTGGTTGGCGAATGCTGACACCGGACGGTTGGCGAAAAGTCAGGGAGGGCGATTGGATCGTGACGGATTCCACGGGTACTGCATGGTCGATACCGAACTCGGTGTTCATAAACCTCTACGAGCCGCACGAGGACCAATCGTCCACGTAGCCGAAACGGGCAATTTTCGGCGACTGCCCCGCTTTGGGCGTCCTGGACCGAACGCGCTTGATCCCGGCCTCAATACCATGATGCGAGCGGCAAGCGATTGCGATCCGCCGCGACCATTCGACTCGCGTTCCAGTAAGCGACCTTCGACGAACGTACGAGCGCCAGCGCGATTCAAGGCCTGATCGACGAAGGTGTCGCCGAATGACCGAACGACCCGCGCTGGACATAAACCACCACACCCGCCGCTCAATCAAGATAAGGCTCCAACACCCCCTCGATCCAGTCCATGAAGGCCCGGACGCGAGGCGACAGATTGCGCCGATGAGCCACGACAAGCGACGCGGCGAGCGGCTCGGGACGCAAGTCGGGCAGCACCTCCACCAGCGCGCCGCTTTCGATGTAATGCGCAAGCGTCGGATATCCCGCCTGGATCAACCCAAGGCCTGCCAGCCCGGCTGCATGATAGGTCTGCACACTGTTGACCTGCATCGCGCTCGGCAGCGGAAGCGACGCATAGCCGTCGCCGTCCGGGTATTCCCATCCGGCATGCCTGGCACCGAGTGTCAGCGTGTAGTGGATCATCCGGTGTCCCTGCGTGCGCAGGTCATCGAGCGTGTGCGGTGTGCCGTACCGCGCCAGATAGCTCGGGCTCGCCGCATTGGTCATCCGCAGTTTTCCCAGCGGCCGGGCAATCAGCGTCTCGTCGACGATCGGCCCGAGCCGGATCACGCAATCGAATCCTTCCTGGACGAGATCGACACGCCGATCGGTGCTCGAAAGTTCCAGTTCCAGTTCCGGATGCGCCGCCATCAGTTGCGGGAGTGCGGGAATCACGACGCTGCGTGCGAGCTCGGTGGGCATGTCGACACGCAGCCTTCCCCGCAACGGTGTGCCGTTGCCGGAGAACATCGATTGCAATTCCTGTACTTCGGCCAGCAGGTCGCGCGCGCGTGAATAAAAGGCGCGCCCGTCTTCAGTCAGCTGAACGCGCCTCGTGGTCCGGTGCAGGAGTGCAACGCCCACATCCCGCTCCAGCTCACGGATCACCATCGACACACGTCCCTTCTGAATACCGAGGCTTTCGGCCGCGCGCGTGAAGCTCGTCATTTCGGCGACACGGGCAAAGATCAAAAGCGCGTCGAGGTTTTGCATTGTTCACCCAGGGAGTAACAGAACGTTCAATTTGTCATCGTTTATAACTCAGTTGCGGCTCGGTAGAGTGGCTTTCCATGTTGTCCACCGCGGACAACCCGAACGAAAGGAAGCAGCCATGACACCACACGCCGCTCCGGTCAACACAGTCGTCGTATTCCACTCCGGCTACGGGCATACCGAGCGCATGGCAAGCGCTGTCGCCGAAGGCGCCCGCGCCGTGCTCGTCGCGATCGACAGCGAGGGAAACATTCCGGCGGATGCCTGGGAAACGCTCGCCGGCGCGGACGCGATCCTGTTCGGCTCGCCGACCTACATGGGCGGCCCGAGCTGGCAGTTCAAGAAGTTTGCCGACGCATCCTCGAAGGTCTGGTTCGAAGGCGGATGGCGGAACAAGATCTTTGGCGGCTTCACCAACAGCGCCAGCATCAACGGCGACAAGCTCAACACGCTCGAATACTTCTTCCTGCTGGCCGGGCAGCACGGCGGTATCTGGGTCAGCATGGACATCAAGCCGGCGAACGTGAAAGCCTCGATGCGTGACGACCTGAATCGCATGGGCGCCTATATCGGGCCGATGGCGCAAACGCCTGCCGATGCGTCGCCCGAGGAAATGTCGCCAGGCGACCTCGAGACGGCACGCCGCCATGGCATGCGCGTCGCGACGATCGCCGGACAGTTCCGGTCCGGAACACCTCGAGGCAACTGAAATCCCGGCATGCGCGACGGGACGTGACGCAACGGAACGGACGCCGCCGCATGCCATCCAGCCACGTTTGAAGGGAAGGGTGATGAAATACAAGCAACTGGGCCGCACCGGCCTGTACGTTTCCGAGTTGTGCCTCGGCACGATGACGCTGGGCGGCAACGCCGACGCCGGCATGTGGAAGGCGATCGGCGCCGTCGAACAGGACGAGGCGAACCAGTTGATCGCCCGCGCGCTTGCCGACGGAATCAATTTCATCGATACCGCCGACATTTACTCCTTTGGCCAGTCTGAACGCATCGTCGGGCAGGCTCTCCGGGACATCGGCGTGCCGCGCAGCGAGATCGTGCTCGCGACCAAGACGGCCGGCGTGATGGGCCGGAAGCCCAACGAACAGGGGGCGTCGCGCGGCCACATCATGGATTCCGTGCAGAGAAGCCTGGAACGGCTCCAGGTCGACCATATCGACCTGTACCAGATTCACGCCAACGATCCTGTCACGCCGATCGAAGAGACGCTGCGCGCCCTCGACGATCTCACGCGGCAGGGGCTGGTGCGATATGTCGGCGTGTCGAATTGGCGCGCGGGCAAGATCGGCAAGGCGCTCGGGCTGAGTGAGGCGCTTCGCGCGACGCGCTTCGAGACGCTCCAGGCCTACTATTCGATCGCCGGACGTGACATCGAGCGCGAACTGGTGCCGCTCGTCGTCGAGGAGCAGATGGGGCTGCTCGTCTGGTCGCCCCTCGCCGGCGGCTTGCTGTCGGGGAAGTTCGGTCCCGGTGCGTCGACCGACAGCGGTTCGCGGCGCACCCATTTCGATTTTCCGCCGGTCGATCCTGAGCGAGCCTGGCCGTGCGTGGCGGAGATGCGCGCCATCGCCGATGCGCACGATGTCTCGGTCGCCCGGATCGCGCTCGCGTGGCTGCTTGCGAGGCCGCACGTCACGAGCGTGATTGTCGGCGCCAAACGGATCGAACAGCTTGAAGACAATCTCGGCGCGGTCGATGTCGTCCTGACCGAGGCCGAGCTTGCGCGTCTCGATGCCGTGAGTGCTTTGCCGGCCTGCTATCCCGGCTGGATGATCGAGCGTCAGGAGGCGGGCAGGCGCCCTCAACCTTTCCGGCGCGTCGCGTCGGAATAGAACCGGCTAATGCACCTCAATCCGGTCGAAGCAAGTCGTTGAAGATCGCCCCCCCGCATTGAATTGCGTGTTCCCGCTACCCAAGAGAGATCGACATGCCAAAAGGTTATCTAGTCGCACATGTCAGCGTTTCGGACCCCGTCGCCTATGCTGCTTATGCAGAAGCCGCGGGCGATGCAATCAAGGCTTTCGGCCCCAAGGTCATTGCGGCCTGGGGGCAGTATGAAAACCTCGAAGGCGAGGCTCATGAGCGGCACGTGGTACTCGAGTTCGATTCGTTCGCCGAGGCCAGGCGTTTCTATGAGAGCCCCGAATACCAGACGGCCAAGGCACTCCGCGCCGGGGCGGCAACCGGTACCTTCGTCATTCTCGAGGGGGCTTCATGACCCTGATCACGACACATTCGAACATGAGCGTCTTCGGTTCGATTTCGCGGCCGGGGGCTCATGAATCGCGGCCGTCCTTCGCCGGAGGAGCCCGGCTTGCGAATGCGGGGCCGCTGGTTTGCCGACACGTCCTCGCGGTGATCAATCATTCGGTTGAATGTCCCCCGGCCCATGCGACCGGACGAGCGACGGCCTGACGATGATCTTGCCGATAACCTGGCCAGATTCTTGCGCCTCGTGGGCTTCGACGATGGCGTCGAGCGCGACTTGCATGCCTATGGTCGGCGCATAGGCGCCGTCCGCGAGGCATTGGCTGACCGCTGAAACGGCTGCGGACTTGGCGGCCGCCGGGACGGTGTAAATGTAGACGAACCGGAATGAGCAGCCGGCGATCATGGCGTCGAGCAGGGGAAGCGGCACCTGATCGGCAGCGGATCCTACGGCATACGAACTGATGATGCCGCCGTTGGCGAGGCAACGCATATCGATGTCGAGGTTGTCTTGTAGACTGACTTCCACGATACGATCGACTCCCCGCTGCCGTGTTGCCGACTTCACGATCGCGACCACATCCTGCAGCCGTCGATTGATGACGAGGTCGGCACCCGCACGCCGTGCGGCGTCCGCCTGCCCGAGCGTTGAAACGGTCGTCGCGACCCACGCGCCAGCCCATTTTGCAAGCAGGATTGCAGCGGTTCCGACTGCTCCCGCGCCGCCCTGGACGAGTATCGCGCAACCCTTGATGTCGCCGTCGGAGAAGAGGCAGCGATGGGCCGTGAGTGCCGGAATGCCCAGGCAGGCGCCGATCTCGAACGAAACGTTGTCGGGCAAGGGAACGGCCTGTGCTTCCGGCACGACCGCATATTCCGCGGCCGTGCCGAAGGGGCGGCGATATTGCGCTTCGAACAGCCACACCCGTTCGCCTGTCCGTGTCGGCGCAACGCCGGCACCGACCGCGTCGATCACCCCCGCGCCGTCTTGATGCGGAATGACCATCGGGAATGCAGAAGGGCCGGAGAAGCCGGTACGCGCCTTGATATCGCTGGGATTCAGGCCCGATGCGTGGACGCGCACCCGGACTTCGCCCGGACCCGGTTGCGGAACCGGAAAATCTCCGAGCCTCAACACTTCCGAAGCGTTGCCCTGACGTTCGTAATAAGCGGCCTTCATCGATCGGATCCCTTGAATGAGTCCGGTCGCCGGTTATCGGCGGCCGACGTAACGATGCCGGGACTATCGGCGGTCGGCCGCTTTTGCACAAGAAGGCACGTCTTTGATATATAGGGAAAGAAATTATCCTATTGGGAGCCGGCATGACTTCTTCGGTTAGCACGTATCCGTGCTCGGTCGCCGCGACGGTCGATGTCGCGGGAGGGAAATGGAAGCCGCTGATCGTGCACTATCTGCTGGGCGGTACCAAAAGGTTCGGCGAGTTGCGCGGCTTGATCGGAGCGGTGACCCAGCGCTCGTTGACGTTGCAGCTTCGCGAGCTCGAATCGGATGGCATCGTGACCCGTACGGTTTTCGCCGAGGTTCCGCCCCGCGTCGAATACACGTTGACCGAATTCGGCAGAACGCTCGCCCCGGTGCTCGACGCGATGAAGCAATGGGGCGATGCTTACCTCGCGCGACTGGAGCAATCCGCGGGGCACCGGCCGTGTTCGTGAGTGTCCCGTCGCGTTGGCGATGGATGTCCGGACACCGTTGCCCGGCGAGTCGTTGAAAACGCACACGTGCCATAATTCGCCGGTTCCTGGGCTATCCGACGCATCGTGTCCTTCACGAAATGATTTTGTTCAGATCTCTTGCTGCCGCCTGCCTGTTGCTGGCGGGATGTATTGCCGCGGCGCACGCCGAAACGTATCCGCCAGAAGTGTCGAGAAACATCGACAAGCTCCAGTCCCGATGTGCCGGCAAGTCCAACGACCCCAAGGCGGCCGCCTGCATCGAATACAAGGACACGCTGGCCCGCACCGTTCCACCCGCTGTCCAGGCGTTGATGCGTCAGGAAGAAGTGGTCGATGGCCAATGCAGGAACGGCGCGGCACCGAAACTCTTGCCTGACGGGCAATATGCTCCGGGCAGTGCGTGCGCACAACGCGAGCTGATGATGAAAACCATTCGCCAGCACGGCTGGTGCTGGGGGCACACGGACATGGACAGCTATCATCCGGGCTGGGTGGTCTGTCATCCCGGTGAATGGCAGTGAAGCCGGGCGAAGCTGTTGCTGAAGCGCTCGCGTGACGGCATCGGCGGCGTTCGCGGATGGTTGCGGATTCAACGCGCCGGGGGCGACGGGCCGAGGATTGTGAACGATCGAGCGGCTCGTGCCGAACGACCGATTGAATCCGCCGCCGAACCCGGTCACTGCCTGCTTCGGCAATCCGCGACTGACCTGATCCGCTAAAGGCTGTCGGCACCGGTGCGTGTCGAAAACACGCCGACTGTCAGTCGGATGACGCCGACACCTCATTTCCCTGAGCCGCACCGCATTGATGGCAATGCGGGAAGAAGAAGAAATTCCGGCCGCCGCATTCACAGACATTGAAGAGTCGTAATCCGCAATGCACGCAGAACGTGGAGTCGTCGCCGCCGAGATTCCATTGTTTGTCGCATGACGGGCAGCGCTTCTTTTCGAGCGAACGAACGGCTTTTTCGTAGCCGATCGTGCGCGCGCGTTCTCCCTGATCCTGCTGCAATTCGAGCCGCTTGCGTTCGACATAGCGCTGAAAGGCCCTCATCATGTAAAGGCCGGCGAACACCGTGAGCGCAATGCCCACCAGGACCCGGACATAACCGCCGAAATTCGGCAAGTACGGAACCAGTTCGATGAAGAACGCGCTCAGTGCAAACAGGCCAAAACCGTACACGAAAGGCCAGTAGCGCATCTTGCGGTAGCGTATGAACAACCAGATCGCAACCAGCAGTATCGGCAGCGTCAGCGCAAGCCGCAGCCCGAATACTTGCAGCTCGTAGTGCCGTGTCGCTTCGTCGAAGCGCCGTTCGGCTGCCGCGTCCGCTTCGGCGATCTGCGTGTCCACTTGAGTCTGCTGCGATGCCAGCGCCCGTTGCTGGTCGTTGATCGCATCGATCTGATGCTGCCAGTTGACCACCACGGCCTGGAGCGAATCCAGCTTGCGAGTTCTCGCCAGAATGTCGGGGTCCCTCGCACTGTCGCCGGTCACCGAGCGCGTTGCCAGCCAGTTGCGGAAGCTTTCCTTCTCGGCCGCATACTCCTTCGCGGCGCGGCTGCGCGCGACCTCCATGGTGTCGGCCTTGTCGGCAAGCGCGTTGTGCTGCGCCTGCAGATTGCGTCGCGCTGCGTCCAGCCGCGCTTTCGTCGGCGCATCGGCGAATTGCTCGATGGCGGGTGGGCCGCCCGTCGGGGCAAACGCCATGTCGCGGATCACGAGGCTGCCGAGCATGTTCAGAAAGACGGCGAAGATGATCGCGATTACCCATGAGGCGAGTCGCAGGAGCCGCGCGGGACTGGTCAGACCGTCGCCGGAAGTCATCATTGTTTTGCCTTTGTTGGAATGGTTCGCAGTGTTATCAATCTTGACACAATGGTCGACTGTCGCTTTTTGGCCGGCTGCCGCCCGATGCGCTGCACCACGCAGCCCTTGACGTCGGCTCAGATGAAATGCCGGGCTTGCAAGGCGGTCATCGCGGCGAATCCAGGCCGAGTTGCTCCACTAGCTCAGGGAAGCCAAGCGACGTTGCCATCCTGGCAAAGGCATCCTGCTCTGTTGTCGATGCAACTGCAAGTGCCGCTGCGATCTCCTCAAGCGCATTGACGTCGTCGTCCTCGGCGTGCAAGTTGCTCCGCTGATCGATGTACCTCACGGCCAGGACAAGTGCCTTGGTTATTCCATCCATGTCGCCCTCAAAAGACCAAATGTGAAGTAGACCATGTGTACAGAGAAGATCGCTGCTTTGATAAGAGTGTTGTCATGGCTTGACAAAATTATACCGGCTCTTTTCGTGGGGATTATTCAATTAGCAAAGTTTGAAAATGAAAATTTCACCCTTGAATGCCGGGTAAGAGTTAATAAATTCATTGCATGCGGCATCAATATCAATCGACTGTGGAAATATTTGATATTTCAACGTAAGCACGGATGCCACGTGATTGGCGGTTACGAAGTCCCCAAGGAGGTTCACATCCCCACGCTGTGGCGATTGACTTCTTCCTTGTGGATTTCGAAGGCGTATCGGTCACCTGTCGTGGCTATCAGGCGAAACCGAGTCGCGGATCGTTGCTGTGCGACCGCGTCTGCCAACGCATGTTCACATTGCGCTCTCGTGCGCGGGAGCCACGACACATGGCGAGCCACTTGCGAGCTCATCTGCAATTCGCAAAATCGATCGATGTCGGACGGTACGTGTTCACGGAGTCGAACGGGGCATGAATTCATTCAGGTACCGGACGCAGCCAGGTGCGTTTCTCGAAAGGCGTCGTACGCGGTCACGGAATCATCAAGGCCTGGGCGGCGGATGCGGAAGCGACGGAAACCTCGATGGCAACGAGCACTTCGAGAGAACGACGCGCTGCTTCTGTCTCAACGGGGTAGTGCCCTGCGATGCGAGCCAGGATACCTCGCTTTCCGCTGCCATTTTGACCTCGGCCCGACGTCGGATAGGGGGGGGCTGCCGTCAGCGCATAAGCGCTCCCGTTCCGCAACGGTTTTTCGTCTGATCGTGGATCAACGCCACGGCGCAGATCTTGCTGACGCGGTGTCCTCGGGCCAGTTCCTATAAGGGTAAGTCCGGCATGGCGCAACGCCATCAAACCAGATTAACTTATATCAAACAATTTTTGACGCAAAATTATGTTCCTGATATGGTCTTTCGCACTCGCTAAGCGCGATCCGGCCACGTTGGTGCCCGGCGAATAGGTTCGCGTACTTCGCCAGCGGTTGAACCGGACGCTCAAGCAGCCTGCAATGGCGGCCGGTACTTCCAGACGGTCTTTTGTAGCAGGTGGAGCGTGGTCCGGTTTCGTCATCGCCGGCCTTGCTCGCGGGCATTGCACGGGCGCTGGACGTGACGACGCCGGACTGCTCCGAAATGCCATCGGGGAAAGTTCGGCTGAGCGCGATGATCGGCTCGAGTTGTCCGGCTTCGCGGACTCGGTACATCGGTTCGCCGGATCATGAATACGGCGGGACGATGTCAGTTCGAATGAATCCTCTAGTGCGCGCTCGTGGTCAAGGCGTACCCGGAAATCACCGCGCAGGGGACAAGTTTCTTCGCGTGATCGACGGTGAAGTTTCGCCGGAGCTGGAAGGCAAGGTATCGATGCGGCAAACAGGCGACCCGGCACATTCTCGATTCACGGTGCCGTAGGGCCGGAGCGACAGCGGAAGCAAGGAAGCGGCTTTGATCCAGATCGGGATGCCGCGATTGTTCTGATCGAAAGCGTGCCGGACAGGTCGAGATGCGTGGTACCTCTCCGCATGCAATTTTGAGGATGACGAAATGATTGATTTGATTATGCCGATCTGGCGAATATGACGCTGGCCGTTGCGGTCGAGACGACGCGCAGGCCGTGCGCCGTCATCCGCATGCGAATACGACACAACCCGTTTCAAACAATCCCACAACCACTCCTGACTGTGAAATACAGATGAAAAACAAAAACATCAACGTCAGCGTTATCGCTGTTGCCGCATTCGCCGCATCTTCGGCAGCAATGGCGCAGTCGTCGGTCACCCTGTACGGCATGCTCGATTCGGGTATCGGCTACACCTCGAACATCAATGGCCACAAGCGGTTCGGCCTCGACGGAGGCGCCGTAGGTTCGAACAAGTGGGGCCTCAAGGGGGACGAAGACCTCGGCGGCGGCCTCAAGGCGGTATTCAAGATCGAAAACGGTTTCAACATCGGTACAGGCGGGATAAACGGCCAGGGGCCGATTGGTTCCACGCGTTCGCTGTTCAACCGCCAGGCCTACGTCGGCATTGCTTCCGATCGGTACGGTACCCTGCGCATGGGGCGCCAGCTCGACGCCGTGACGGAAATGGTGCAGGGCCTGACGGGCGACGCCATTTCAGCATCGACGTTCTCGACGCCGGGCGACGTCGACAACAACGACAACACGACGAACCAGAACAGCGCCGTGAAGTACATTTCGCCGGTCATCAACGGCTTCCAGGCTGAAGGCGCGTACTCGTTCGGCGGTGTCGCCGGTGCGATGGGTTCGGGGCAGTCGTGGTCGGTGGCGGCGAACTACGCTCAAGGCGGCCTGACCGTCGCCGGCGGTTACTTCCGCGCGACCAACCAGGGTGAGAACGGGTGGCAGAACGCCACGGCACAGCCGGGTTTCGGTACCGCGCTGGGCTATCCGAGCTCGGGTTATAACGGTGGCAATGCGTTCAAGAGCGCGGGCATCGCCCAGGTCGCTACCCAATACCAGATCGGTCCGTACACGGCGGGCTTGCGGTACTCGAACGCGCAGTACCAGGGCAACAACGGCCAGCCGTCGATCCACTTCAACGTGCTGGGCGCGCTCCTGCAGTACCAGGTCACCCCGGCATTGTCGCTGGCCACCGGGTACACGTATGTCTACGGTTCCGCAGCCACGCCCAGCCAGGCTGCCGAAGGCCGCACGATGGCTTCGATCAACCAGGCGTCGCTCGGTGCCATGTACGCGCTGTCGAAGCGCACGTCGGTTTACGCCGTCGGTGCCTACGTCCATGCCCAGGGCGCTCAGGCTTCGGCTGCCGACTTTGGCAACACCTCGTCGGGCGGTAACCAGGTTCAAGTCAACATCGGCATGCACCATAGCTTCTGATCCCCAAATTGCAGGCCCGGAAGCCCGGAGTAGTGGGTGCAATACGCCGGGCTGGCAGCATTCTGGTGGTTCCACATGACCATGAGCGCTCGGATCGTCAACGATTCGAGCGCTCGTGTCAGACGGCTGCAAGCGGGGCCGCAAACGGGCCGCAAGCGGCCGGGGCGCAGCTGGCCGCCCGATCTCGAGTCTCGTTCGACGAATCGCCCGGACTTCACGGCAGTCGCGACCGGCATCCATTCCTCCATGAGCGCCGCCGCCGGTCCATGCGACGCCTTGTCGCCCGCGTGTAGCAAAAAGGCCTGCTGAAGCCGGCGGTGTCTCGGCCGCATTGACGGCTCATCGATCGCGCAGCCGCTCGACTTGCCGGCGCGCAGCACGAATGTCGTCACGGCACTCAACTCTTCCACGAATCTGTCGTTAACTCAGGGCGGCTGCCTCCGAGTGGGCGGCGCTCCGGCGTCTGAACCCGCCGGACAAGGGATCGTCAAATGCGACGTCGCGGCCCATGTGCCACGCCCGCCGCCGCGACGCCTCACGCGATGGGTCAATGCCCCGTCTGCGAGTTCGATGAGTACGCAACCATTCTAGGCAAGCGATATCGCACCGTGCCTGTCGCCGCGGGCGAGCCTGAAGGTTGCCGGATCGAAGCGCGCCGGCGAGGGCTTTACGTCTTGGTTAGAGAATGTATCCGAGCAGCTACGATGTTCCGATTGCGCGCCTCGTCGCGCGTCAGATTCTGTCCTGCACGCCGGCCACGCCGGTGCGGGAGGTCGCGCGACGCATGTTCATCGAGCGTTGCAGCTCGATCGTCGTGATGGAGGATGAACAGGTCGTCGGGATCTGGACCGAGCGCGATGCACTGTCGGCCGGCGACGATCCGCACGGGCTCGATCGGCCGGTCAGCGAGGTAATGAGCCATCCGGTGCTGACGCTCGAGGCCAACACGCCGCTGGGCGAGGCCGCGATGAAGTTCAAGCAGTCGGGCGTCCGGCACTTCGTGGTGGTCCGCGATAGCGCCCCGATCGGTGTGCTGACGCAGACCGACGTCGTCGTGAACCAGGGGCCGGAGTTCTTCCTGCACCTGAAGCCGATCGAATCGATCCGCATCCATCCGCCCGTCGTGGTGTCCGAGCAGGTGGCGCTGCACGACGTCATCGCACGGATGCGCATGCAACGACTCGATGCGATCCTGGTCGGCTACGACGACGGCGAGCACGGCATCCTGACCGAGCGGGACATCGTCCGGCTCCTGGCGGAAGGCGCGTCCGAGGGCGCGGTCGGGGCCTACGCGAGCAAGCCGCTGCAGATGCTGAGCGCGAAGCAGAGCCTGTATACGGCACAGCGCTTCATGACCGAGCACAATATGCGGCACGTCGGCATTCGGGACGAGGCGGGCAGGCTGACCGGGCTGCTCTGTTTCGCGGACGTGCTGCAGAGCATCGAGCATGAATACGCGAACGAGTTGCGCAGCGCCGTGCGCGAGCGCGACGAAGCGCTGGGTCTCGCGCGCTTCAACCTGCGCATGGCGGATCGGGTGTTCGAATCGGCGCTCGAAGGCATCATGGTGACCGATCGGCACGCGAGGATCGAGCGCGTCAACCAGGCGTTCACGCGCCTGACCGGGTACACCGCGGACGAAGTGATCGGGCGCAACCCGGGCCTGCTGAGTTCCGGGCGCCAGACGCCGGATTTCTACAAGCAGCTGTGGCATTCGCTGACGACCGATGGCCACTGGCAAGGCGAAATCTGGAATCGCCGCAAGACCGGCGAGCTGTTTCTGGAATACCTGACGATCACCAGCATTCGCGACAACGACGACGAGATCTCGCACTATGCGGCGATCTTCTCCGACATCACGCAGCGGCGTCAGGCGGAGGAGCGGCTGGGTTATCTCGCCACGCACGACGTGCTCACCGATCTCGCGAACCGGGCGCTGTTCGAGGAGCGGCTCGCGCACGCGATCGCTCACGCGAAGCGGCTCGGTCACAAGGTCGCGGTGATGTACCTCGATCTCGACCGCTTCAAGCTGGTCAACGACACGCTCGGCCACAACGCCGGCGACGAGGTGCTGAAGCAGGTCGCGGAGCGCATCGTCGCGTCGGTGCGCTCGAACGACACGGTGGCGCGCATGGGCGGTGACGAATTCGCGCTCGTGCTCGAGGAATTCGACGATGTCCGCGACGTCGGGCGCGTTGCACGCAAGCTGCTGGACGAAGTGGCGCGGGCGATCGATGTCGGCGGTCGCGAGATCTTCGTGACGCCGAGCATCGGCATCAGCATCTATCCGGACGACGGCACCGAGGCGGAGCACCTGATCCTGCTCGCGGACCAGGCGATGTACGGCGCGAAGAGTCGAGGCAGGAACGTGTTCCAGTTCTTCGAGAGCAAGATGACATCGTCGGCGATGGAGCAGCTGGAGACGCTCGGCGAACTGCACCGCGCGCTCGAGCAGAACGAATTCCGGCTGTTCTACCAGCCGCAATACGATCTGGCCAGCGGCCGGATCGTCGGCGTGGAGGCGCTGCTGCGCTGGCTGCACCCACGCAAGGGCCTGGTGCCGCCGGGCGACTTCATCGGGCTGGCGGAGCGGTCGGCGCTGATCGTCCCGATCGGCCGGTGGGTGCTGCGCGAAGCCTGCCGGCAGGCGCGCCGCTGGCTCGACGAGGGTTTCGAGTTCGGGCGGGTGTCGGTGAACGTGTCGGCGCGGCAGTGCTTTACCGACCATTTCCTCAGCGACCTGACGACCATCCTCAGCGAAACCGCGCTGCCGGCCGAATGCCTGCAGCTCGAGTTGCTCGAAAGCATGGCGATGAACACCCGCGAGGAAATCGGCATCCTGCTGCGCGAACTGGCGACACGGGGGATCAGCCTGGCGATCGACGATTTCGGTACGGGCTATTCGTCGCTGGTGTACCTGAAGGATCTGCCCGTCGATACGCTGAAGATCGATCGGTCGTTCCTGACGGACTGCGGTTCGGGCAGCACGGATGATGCAATCGTGCGCGCGATCGTTGCGATGGGGCGCGCACTGGGGCTCGATGTCGTGATGGAGGGCGTCGAGACGGAGAAACAGCTGGCGTTCCTGCAGGAAATCGGCTGCCACCAGGTGCAGGGATTTCTGTTCGCGCGGCCGCAGCCTGCTGAACAACTGGCCGGGATCTCGTTGCGTCGCGGTTTCGAATTGCTGACCGAGTGAGGCGGTCGGATGTCAATATGTCAGCAGCCGAGGTTCCCCGCGATCGCGCTACTGCCGCTTTTGAACGACAGCATGTCCGTCACCTTGCCGGTATAAAAATCGATGATTTCACCGCCATGCGTCAGCAGCCGGTCGCCGAACCAATCTGCTGCCAGTCGCGCGGGCGGCCCACGGTGACGTTGAATGGCATGTTCGACCGCACCGCTATGTGCGTCGATCACCAGATCCTCGCCCCAATTGCAGCGTGCCGTTTCCGGCAAGGGTAAGCACAAATGGCTGCCACTCTCGTTGAACAGGATGTTGGCCGAGCGAATCTCGCCAAATTCACCAATATCGCGCGACCATACCACCGAGCCATTCCGGTCACAGCACAGCAATTGATTGGTGTCGCTCGCGACGAACATGACTGACCCATCGCGCGCAAAGCGCAGGCGCTTGACCTTGCCGCCCGCCGGGAGGTTGACCGTGTTGATCTCGCCGCTGCGGCAATTCACGGTCAGCACCGAATTCCTGGTTCGTTTGTCTGGAGCCCACAGGAGTCCGTCGACCGGATCCACGTCGCCGAAACGTGCATCGAAATCGCGCGCGACAGGATCGCCAAGCTCGCCGGTGTCCAGATCGATCACCACCGGACGGCCTTTGTCATTGCTCTTGAAGACGCTTACCAGCGCATAGCGCCCGGAAGGATCCAGGCGCGTCCAGAACGACAGAAACCTGTCGGTCTGATGCAGGACGGTGCCATCGGCAACTACGGTCAAGCGGCTACGGTTGGTATTGCGTGCGACTATCCACGACGCCGATGCCAATGCAAGGCGACGGCCGTCGCGCGATACGTCACACGCCGTATCGTCCGTCTGCGCGCCGGCAACCGATGTAATCGTTTTCGAATCACGGTCGTATTGCACTAACGCCGGCTCGGGAAGGAAAGCGTCAGTTGGGTCAAAGAACACGAGACCGCGGGGGACATCGATGTACACAAGTAACTCCGGCAAGAATTGCGAAAAAGACGTGTCGATCGCGATTGTTTGGGTTACCACTGACGCGTTGCGTCGGCGGATCATGTCCTGATTATCAACAGACTGGCGCGTGGCGTCGAGCGATTGGTTCTGGGCGGCTGGTCGGAGCTGGTTGACCGTGGTCGAACCTGAAGAGACGGTCCGGTTTGCCGGAAGCAGGCATTCAACATTACACTTGGCCTTTGATTTACCTTCCCCTATCGAGCTTTCTTTCGAGCCCGCTTTGTCATGGATGAATCCGCTCAAATCGACAAAATCGTGGAAGATTCGTTTGGCCTTTGGATTACGGGTCTTTTCAGCGCGATCGGCGGCAATTCACCGGGTATGGCCTTCCATAGCCATAGAGATGCATTCTTTCGAGTCGTCGAGCATCTACTTCGGACGGGAAGGATCAAGTTCATTGCCCCGGGAGCGGATTGCTATGTCTCGCCCGAACATCCGAATCCTCGATTTACGATCAACGATCACCAAGCGCAGTGGCACGCTTCGCCTGACGAGATCATCTCCTACCTCCGAGACAGGTGGCCGGAGGCTGCATGCCATGAGCACGATCTGTTACTGCTCGATTACTTCTACAGCATCCCCGCAGTGATATGGGTTGGCGACGATGGCACCTTGGTGGCATCTTGATCGGAGCGATCGCGCCAACTATTCGAGAAGCTGACCGAAGCCCGATTGATGACGATCTAGGTGGTGATGCCGGATGTCTGAAAGTGGCCGACTGCAGCCCGACGGCGAGCCGTTGTCGGATGCCGGCGTCGAACGGACTGCATCCGGTTGAATCGACCATACGCGGGCTTCATCTGGGACTCGAACCCCGTCGACGGTGACGAAGCCACACCCGGCACTGGCAGGAATGGACAGGTCACGACGGCGATTGAAGGTCGAACAGTTCCCGGTTGGTCTGGAGATAGTGGGGCAAGCCGCCATCGTCGGAATTGAGCATGAGCCTCAACGGCCTGGAAAAGGCAATGCAAAGGAGCGCAAGTACGAAAAGTTCGCTGCCGTAGATGATGACTGCGTTTGGCGACAAGGCTTTCAGCGCCATGCCCGACATCCAGATACCCAATGGAGCAGCGGCCGTGCAAAGAAACATCAGGCTCGATTCCATGCCGGCACGATGCCCGACTGGAATGGCCATTGCCCGTTTCGAATTGACGGTGGCGTTGAACATCGTCAATCCGGTACCCAATGCGAAACCGAGCATGCACCAGACGGGAAGCGTGTGCGAGCAACCGAACGCGAAGATGGAGGCGCCGATCATTGCAATGCCGACGATCGAAATGGCGTGATCGGAAACAATGCGTCGTGCGTGCTGGATCAGCAAGGCCGAAGCCGCCAATACGCCCGCACCCAATGACAGTTCGATGCCGGCGACGTTCAGCATCGAGCCTCCCTCCGCGAGAACCTTGGCCGGCAACAGGAAGAAAACGAACGGGACGAACAGCATGTTGGCAAGCAGCGACGCTGTCGCGATCGCCCGCTCGGCGCGAATACCGAGCACCCGCTGCATCCCGCGACGCAGATCCTGGAAAAACGACGGCGCTTCGCCGGAGCGCGCGTGCACCGATTGGCCCGCGCTGAACGACATGTGGAAGGCGAGCGCCGCTACGACGCCGAAACAACTGCTTGCGACACTCACCCATAGCGCGGACTCGCCGCCGAATGCCCCGATCATGAAACCTGCCAGCGTCGGGCCGAACAGGATATTCAGGATGAAACCCGATGCCTTCAGGCGCAGACCTCGACGAACCTCGTCGGCATCCGGCGAAATTTCAGGTATGAGCGGCGTGCTCAGCGGCATAAGGGCCGCCACGGCGACACTCGAAGTCACGCTTGCGACGACGATGACGACGATAAGCCAGTTCGTGTTGGTGCCGTGAAGCGCAAGTGCGACGACGACCGGTATCACCGACGCAAGGGCAAGCAGCGATGCGCCCAGCAAAACCGTACTTTTGCGGACCCGGTCGGCGACGATGCCGGTGAACGGAAGGATCAGCAGGGTCGTCGCCCACGTTGCGACCAGCGTCAGCGTGAGTGCCGACGGGTTCGCGAGACCCTTGAGCAAAAGCCAGGTGGCATAGAACTGCAGGATGCGAGACGAAACCGTCACGGCTGCGTCGGCGCACACATACGTCACGATCAGTTGCCACCGGGTCGAGGGCATCATGCTATTCGTTATTCTGAAACGTGTCGGCGACGGATTTGAAAATGGCTGCCGCATTGAACGCCCGCGCATTCCTGGCAAAACCTTGCAATGAATACCTCGCGGATCTGCTCGGCCGATGTGCCGAGATGCAAGGCAGCGCCAGGCTTGGAACGCAATTGATTCTCGCAGCCGCTCATCGCACTGCTTACTCCAAGCGTGACGGGGTGCCGCGTCTTCAGATCAATACCGGGCCGGCGACACGCGTATCCGTACATGTCCAGACTCTTTGCGAATCGCGCGAACTGCGGGGCTATGTTTTCAGGTAAACAAAGTCTGGTAAACAAAAAAATATTGGAGCGCGTCACGCAGCGGTTCGCACATCCCCGGCAGCGCAAGGGGCGTGACAAGGTGCGAATTCGGGATTCTCGCCCACGTCATATCGATGACAGAAATCGTTGTTTGCGGGTACGTCGTGCGGCACGCTAGATTGGCCGAATCGGCGTCGATGCCTGCGCGGCGCAGTCATGCTCAACGTGGATCGACGTGGAAGCCGAAGCCGATAAGCCGCGGCACGCTGTCCCCGCCCAAGCGGGATTGCCCCTGCGCAAAGCGTCCCGCCGCACGTTTCCGGTGACCGGGTGGCGTTGCGCACATGGCGCCGCTCGCCGAGAGGCACATCTTTTCGACACGCCATTGACGACGACTTCATCAAACCCCCGAGTTGATCGACGGCATCGCGTCGCGCGGCAGCCCGTCCTGACGGCCATCGGCGTGTCGAAGCGCTTCGGCGCGACGACCGCGCTCGCATCGCTCGACCTGTCGATCGGCGCCGGCGAGGTCGTCGCGCTGATGGGGGCCAACGGCGCGGGCAAATCGACGTTCGTCAAGATCCTGAGCGGCGTGATCCGTCACGACGGCGGCACGCTGACGCTGCGCGGCACGCCTTACCGGCCCGCTTCGCCGCACGCGGCGAAGCAGCTCGGCATCGCGACCGTGCATCAGTCGGTTGCCGACGCGGTGGTGCCGACGCTGTCGATCGCCGACAACCTGCTGCTCGACCGGCTGTGCGATCCGGCATCGTCGTGGCGCGTGCCGCCGGCCGCCCGGCGCGATGCCGCACGGCCGCTCGCCGAACGCGTCGGGCTCGATGCCGACCTGGCGGCGCCGCTCGCGTCGCTTTCGCTGGCGGACCAGCAGCGCGTGACGCTCGCGCGAGCACTTGCTGGGCAGCCGGGCCTGCTGATCCTCGACGAACCGACGGCGAGCCTGTCGGCGCCGGAGGCCGAGCGCCTGTTCGCGCTGCTCGATACATTGCGTGACGAAGGCGTCGCGGTTCTGCTGGTGTCGCACCGGCTCGGCGACCTGCGCCGTATCGCCGATCGCGTCGCGATCGTGCGCGACGGGCGGATCGTTGCCGATCTCACCGCACCGGTCGATTTCGACGCGGCGGTCGAAACGATGGTCGGGCGGCCGTTGCCGAAGTCGCGTGTGCCGGGCCCGGCGCCGATCGCGCGGCCCGGCGACGGCGGCCTGAGCGTGCGCGGGTTGCGCCTGACGCAGGCCAGCGCGCCGTTCGATCTCGACGTGCGGCGCGGCGAGATCGTCGCGATCGCGGGGCCCGTCGGCGGCGGCAAGTCGCGCCTCGCAAACACGATCTTCGGCGCCGTGCGCGCGGCGCAGGGCGCGATGACGCTCGACGGCAGGCCGTGGCGCCCGCGTTCACCTGCCGACGCGATTCGCGCCGGCGTGTTCCTCGCCGGCGAGGACCGCTGGCGCACGTCGCTGTTTCCCGACAGCGTGCCGTTTGCGTCGATCGCGGGCACCATCAGCTTCCCGTTCCTGTCGCGCTGGTTCGGCGGCGGCGCGGTGCGCGCCGCGCGCGAGCGCACGGCGGCCGCCGCCGCGATCGCGCGCTTCGGGATTCGCTGCACGGGCCCCGACGACCGTCTCGTGCGGCTGTCCGGTGGCAACCAGCAGAAGGTCGTGCTCGCCCGCTGGCACGCGGAACCCGCGCGGCTGCTGCTGCTCGACGAACCGTTCCAGGGCATCGACGCCGGTGCGCGCGCCGATATCGTCGACATGTTGCGGCGCCATGCGCACGAACGCGCGACGCTCGTGTTCGTCAGCGATCTCGAGGAAGCGGTCGAAGTCGCCGATCGAGTCGTCCGGTTCGATCGCGCGACGCTCGATCATTCATCCTCCCACCCGTCGGACTGATCCATAACGATGCTGAAATCCGCCACACCTGCCGTTGCACCCGATGCGCCGTCCACCAGGCCGGCGCTGTCCGCGTCGGCCCGCTTGCGCGCCGGCCTCGAACGCACCGGCATCCTGCTCGTGCTCGCCGCGCTGGTGGTCGTCTTTACCGTCAACGAGCCCGCGTTCCTGAACGTGGACAACCTGTTCAGCATCCTGCAGGCGGTGTCGATCGTCGCGCTGCTCGGGATCGGTGTGACGATCACGCTCGCGGCGGGCGGCTTCGACTTGTCGGTGGGCAGCATCGCCGCATCCGCGCAGATGGCGGCCAGCTACGTGCTGGTGGTCTGGCACGGCAGCGCGCTCGCGGCAGTGGCGGCCTGCGTGGCGCTCGGTGTGGCAGCCGGCCTGTTCAACGGTGTGCTGATCACGCGCTTGCGCGTGCCGGACCAGCTTGCGACGCTCGGCACGCTGTTCCTGCTCGCGGGCCTGCAGTTGATTCCGACCGGCGGGCGTTCGCTCGCGACCGGTTCGGTGCTGCCCGACGGCACGGAAGCGAGCGGCATGTTTCCCGACGCGTTTCTCGCGCTCGGGCGCCTGCGCGTGTTCGACGTGGTGCCGTTGCCGGTTCTGATACTGGCGGCGGTGACGGTGCTGGCTTGCGTCGCGATGGAAGCGACACGCTGGGGCCGCGTGATCTATGCGATCGGCGGCAACGAGACGGCCGCGCGGCTGGCCGGTGCGCCGGCGGCGCGCTACCGGGTCGCGGCGTATGTCGTATCGGGCGCAATCGCGGCATTGGGGGGCGTGCTGATCTCTGCCCGCGTCGGGCGCGGCGACGTCAGCGCCGGGCACTCGCTGCTGCTCGACGCGGTGGCCGCCGCGCTGGTCGGGTACGCGGTGTGGGGCGCGAAACGGCCGAACGTGTTCGGCACCGTGGTCGGGGCCGTGTTCGTCGGCGTGCTGCTCAACGGCCTGACGATGCTGAATGCGCCGTATTACCTGCAGGATTTCGTGAAAGGGGCGCTGCTGGTGCTCGCGCTGGCGTTCACGTTCGGCATCGGCCGGCGCGCGGACGCCCGCGCCTGAGCGCGGCGTAGGGGCGGGGGCACGGCGTGCGGCGGCTCACGCGGCGCGCACACGCCGCCCCATGAAACTCAGCGCGAGCACCGCGAGGATCAGCGCGCCGGTGGCGACCTGCTGCCAGTAGAAGTTCCAGCCGATCAGCAACAGCCCGTTGGCGACGAGGCTGATCAGCAGCACGCCGAGCAGGGTGCCGGCGACGCCGGGGCGGCGCGTCGGCGACAGCGTCGTGCCGATGAAGGTCGCGCCGATCGCGTTCAGCAGGAAGCCGTTGCCGGCCTGCGGCACATAGGCCTTGACCGTCGACGACAGCAGCAGGCCGACCACGCCGTAGACGAGCGCGCTCGCGACGAACGTCGCCACGACGGTCGCCGCGACCGGCAGCCCCGAATGGCGCGCGACGCCCGGCTGCGCGCCGAGCGCGGCGCTGTAACGCCCGAACGCCGAATGCGCGAGCACGACATGCACGGCCGCACCGAGCACGACGACGCACCACAGCGGCACTGGCACGCCCGCGAGCGTACCGTGCGCGAGCGCGCCGAACAGCGGCGGCAGCGCCACGTTCAGCAGGTAGACGGGCTGGCCGCCGCCGGTGGCGAGCTGCTGGACGGTCTGGCCGATGAACAGCGTGCCGAGCGTCGCGAGAAACGGTGCGATCCCGAGCCCGGCGACCAGCGCGCTGTTGAACGTGCCGACCAGCACCGCCGCACCGAGGCCGCCGAGCAGGGCCGGCAGCACGCCCACCTGGTGCGCGACCAGTTGCACGAACACGAGGCTCGCGACGTCGATCGCGGTGCCCAGCGACAGGTCGACCGCGCCGATCGACAGCGCGAGCGTCATCCCGAGCGCGGCGATCGCAAGCAGCGCGAAGTTGTTCACCAGCACGTCGGCGAGGTTGGCGGGCCGCATGAACCCCGGTGCGAACACGGCGAAGAAGGCGATCACCGCGAGCAGTGCCGCCACGAGCGAGAACCGCTGCAGGCGGCCGATCCGTTCAGTCATGGGCATGGTGTTCCGTATGGCGGCGCCGAATCAGCGCGGTCGTTGCGACGACGAACAGGATCAGCGCGCCTTCGACGCCGTTGACCCAGTAGCTCGACACGTTGTCGAGCTGGAAGCCGTTGCCGACGATGCCGACGAACAGCGCGGCGAGCAGCGTGCCCGGTATCGTCGGCACGAGCCGCCGCGAGAACACGACGCCGAGCAGCGCGACCGCGACGACGGCCAGCAGGTTCTCGCCGGCGCCGGGCGAGCTGCCGCTCAGCAAGGCACTCGACGCCAGCGCGGCCAGCGCGGCGGAGACGCCGCTCAGCACGTAGCTGGCCGCGACATACGCGTTCACGCGCAGCCCGGCCGCGCGGGCGGCATCGCGATGCGCACCGGTCGCGGCGAGCCGCAGGCCGAAGCGGGTTCGGTGCAGCAGCACGCCAGACAGCAGCGCGACGATCAGCAACGCGGGCGCGAGATGCGGTATGCCGAACGGGCCGCTGTCGATCAGAAAGGCGAGCACCGGGCTCGCCGCCGCGACCGACGTGTTCTGCGTCAGCACCAGTTCGAAGCCGGCGCACAGATTCATCGTCGTCAGCGTGGCCAGCAGCGGGACGATGCGCAGCGCGATCACCGCGAACGCGTTGAGCGCGCCGACCGCCGCGCCGGTGGCCAGCATCAGCGCAAGCGCCGCGCCGTCAGGCGCCCCGTCGCGCAGCGCGACGGCCTGAACGGCTGCGCAGAGACCCATGTTCGCCGCGACCGACAGGTCGAGACCGCCGCGGATCGGATCGGGGCCGCCGCCGATCAGTACGGCCGTCAACCCGAACCCGAGGATGCCGACCACGGCCGACTGCTGCAGCACGTTCGCGAGGTTTGCGACGGTCAGAAAGAGCGGCGAGCTCGCGGCAAACACCGCACACACGACGGCGAACGCCAGTGCCGCGCCCCAGCGCAGCCAGAATTGCGCGCCGAACGTGCCCGGCAGCCGCGCGAACGCTGCTCCGGGCAGCGCGCGATCGAGGATCCGGTTCATGCGGCCACCTCCTGCCGCGGCGTGTGGCCGCGTGCGCCGGTCGCCCACGCGAGCAGATCGTGGCGCGTGGCGTCGCGGGTCGCGACGTCGCGCACGATCCGGCCGCGTGCCATCACGAGCACGCGATCGGTGACGTCCAGCAGCTCGATCAGGTCGCTCGAGAACAACAGGATCGCCGCGCCGTCGCGTGCGAGGCGATCGAGCAGCCGGTAGATTTCCGCTTTGGCGCCGATATCGACGCCCACCGTCGGCTCGTCGAACAGATACACCGGCGACGTGCGATCGGCGCCACGGCTCAGCCATTTAGCGAGCGCGACTTTCTGCTGATTGCCGCCGGACAGCTGGCGCACCGGCGCGTCCGGGCCGGGCGCCCGCACGTCGAGCGCGGCGATCAGCCGTTGCACCGCGTCGTCCTCGCGGCGCCGCGCGACCAGACCGAATCGGGTGAAGCGCGCAAGGCTCGCGAGCGTGATGTTCTCGCGCACGGACAGGCTCGGCGCGATGCCGTGCGAGCGGCGGTCTTCCGGCACGAACGCGATGCCGCGACGCACCGCGTCGCGCGGGCTGCGCAGCCGCGTCACGCGGCCGTCGAGCGTCACCGTGCCGCGCACGCCGCGCTCGAGACCGAACAGGCTGCGCACCACCTGTTTTCCGCCGGAACCGAGCAGCCCCGTGACACCGACGATCTCGCCGCGCCGGACCTCGAACGACACGTCGTCGAACCGGCCGGGCGCCGCGAGGCCGGCGACCCGCAGCGCGGACGGGCCGGGCACGCGCATCGGCGCTTGCGATCGTGCGGCGATCCCGGTGCCGATCATCGCCGCGACGAGCGACTCGGTCGGCGTGGTCCGTGCGTCGAAGTGCGCGACGTCGGTGCCGTCGCGCAGCACGGTGACGCGATCGCAGATCGCCGCGATCTCGTTCAGGTAGTGCGACACGTAGAGGATCGTCAGCCCACGGCGCCGCAGCCGGTCGAGTGTCTGCAGCAGGCGGTCGACCTCGCTGCTGACGAGCGCGGCGGTCGGTTCGTCGAGCACGAGGATGCGCGGGTCGCGCATCAGCGCGCGCGTGATCTGCACGATCTGCCGCTCGGCGACGCTCAACTCGGCAATCAGGCGGTTCGGCGGCAGGTCGAGGCCGAAATGCGCGTGCAGCGCGTCGCTGGCATCGCGTCGCATCCGGCGTGCCGCCAGCAGCCCGAGCGGCCCCGCGCCATAGGCCGGTTCGTTGCCGAACTGCAGCGCCTCGGCGACCGTGAAAGTCGCCGGCAGCAGACGCTCCTGATGAATGAACGCAATGCCCTCCGGCGGCGCGCGGTGTGCGAGCGCCTGTGTCGCACCGTCGATCGCGATCGTACCGGCATTGGCCGTGTCGATGCCGGCGAGAATCCGGATCAGCGTCGACTTGCCGGCGCCGTTCTGCCCGATCAGCCCGTGCACGGTGCCGCTCGCGACGTCGAGCGACGCGCCGCGCAGCGCCGGTACGCCGTCGAAGTGTTTGACGATCCCGCGCAGCGCCAGCGCGGGCGGGCGCGTGTCGGCGCTCATTTCGGGGCGGCGGCCTGCCCGAGCGTCTGCTGGGCCGAGCCGGCGTTGTCCTTCGTGACGAGCAGCGACGGGACGTACGTATAGGGCGGCAGCGTGCGCTCGCCGGCCAGGTAGCGCGCGACGTTGTCGACCGCGGTCTTGCCGATCAGCGCGGGTTGTTGCGCGACCACGGCCGCCGCGCTCGATTTCGGGTCTTTCACGAGCGCGACGACATCGGGGCTGCCGTCCACCGCGTAGGTCCTGATCTCGCTGCGGCGCGCGGCGTCGACGGCCTGCGTCGCGCCGACTTGCGGCACGTCCCACGCGGCCCAGATCGCGGCGATCTGCCCCTTCGGGTATTTCGCGAGCAGCTGGCTGACCTGCGCGTACGCGCTCTGCACGGTGTTCGGAATCACGTCGCGCAACTCGGGCTGCAGGATCTTCACCTTCGGGTAGTACTTGAGCACCGCCTTCAACTGGTCATAGCGGATCGCGCACACCGGCACGCCGTAGAAGCCGTTGAACACGAGAATGTTGCCTTCGCCGTGGATGTCGTTGACGAGCTTCAGCGCGAGTTGTTCGCCGATGAAGAAGTTGTCCGAGGTCGTGACGTTGAGGCTCGACGGCGAGGCCGTGTCGATCGTGAACAGCGGAATGCCGGCCTGCCGGATCTTTTGCAGCCACGGTTCGAGCACGCTCGCCGTGCCGAGCTGCTCGATGATCGCATCGGGCTTCTGCGCGATCAGCGTCTGGATCTGCGCGATCTGGCGGTTGTCGTTGCGGCCGGCGTCGAGTGCGATCGGCGTCCCGCCGAGCCGCTTCACTTCGTCGATCGCACCCTGGTATGCCTTCAGGTCCCAGTAATGATCGGTGCCGATCGCCGTGATGCCGATGCGCTTGCCTTTCGGCGACGGCACGGCGGCGTTACCTGTCGCCGCATCGCCTTGCGCGCGGGCAGGGGAGAGCGCGGCGACGGCGGCGAGCGTCAGCAGGGCGACGGCAACGGTGCGACGGGTTCGGGCGGGACGGGTCATGGCGTCGATGGGCGCTGAAAAAAAGAGGGGGGCTGAACTTTGCGACTCTAATGACAACGCGCCCGCACGCTAACCATCGATTCCTGCTACGCATATCACGCGCGCGCTCGAATGCTTGTGCCGGCTGCGGCGCGGTCGGCTTGAACGATTTGCCATCCGAAGGAATATCGATTGCCGAATCGCTCGGTTTGAACCGGTTCGCCGCGCTGATAGATTTTCCGGATACCGACACCAGCCAAGGAAGATCCGCATGCGATTCCCGTTTCGCCGTCCGTCCCGCCCCGTCCGGATGATCCGCGCGCTCGCGCTCTTGTCCGTTGCCGCGTTGACCGTGCCCGTATCGCATGCCGGCCCGCTCAAAGGCGCACCCGCGCCGTTCGACAAGGGCGGCGTGAAGGTCGCGCTCGTCAACTACCTGTCGACCGGCGATTTCTTCCAGGCATACGAGGCCGGCGCGCAGAAGCAGGCAAAGGCGCTCGGTATCGATCTGCGCATCTACGAAGGTCGCCAGGACGCAACCGAGCAGCGCGAGCAGATCCAGCAGGCGATCAGCGTCGGCGTGTCGGCGATCATCGTCAACCACGGGCTCCCCGAATCGCTGAAGGACGTCGTGCAGCGCGCGCTGGACAAGGGCATCAAGGTCGTCGCGTTCGATGTCGACCTCGGTAACCCGAAGGTGCCGCAGATCGAGCAGAGCGATCGCGACCTCGCGAACCTGCTGCTCGATCAGGCGGTGAAAGACAACGGCGATGCGTTCTCGGCCGGCTACGTGTATGTCGCCGGGTTCGCGCCGCTCGACCGGCGCGACGCCGCGTGGCGGGACTTCAAGCGCGCGCATCCGAAGGTGCGCGAGCAGGCGCGCTGGGGCACCGTCGACAATCCGATCGCGCAATCGGTCGCGAACCAGGCCGCGGCCGCCTATCGCGCGCATCCCGACATCCGCGTGGTGTTCGCGCCTTACGACGAATTCGCGCGCGGGGCGAAGCTCGCGGCCGACGAGGCGAAGCTGGCGTCGAAGTTGCGCATCTATAGCGCCGACATTTCGACCGCCGATATCGAGGCGATCCGCGCGCCCGGCAGCGCATGGGTCGCGACGGCCGCCACGAATCCCGCAGTCGTCGGCGCGGTGTCGGTGCGGGCCGCCGCGCTGCTCGTCGCGGGGCAGGATCCGGGCCGGCGGATCGTCGTGAAGCCGACGCTGATCACGCGCGATGATCTCGTGAAGAACGACATCCGCACGATCGCGGAGCTCGGCGCGAAGTTTCCCGCGTTCCGCGCAAGCGAGGCGGCGACGGCCTCGTGGATTCCGGCGACGGATTAACGCGCGGTCGCTTTTGCCTGCGGTACGTGACCGTACGTAGCACTGGCGGGCTTCGATGCTCGGGCGCCTTTACGGGCAGACGCAGACCCGCCGTTGCTTTTGCATGGCTGATGCAGGAGATGCTGACGATCTCCGCGAACGAAGCCGGCCGCCCGGACTGCAGATACGCGAGCGAATGAACGCGATCGACGGGGAGGCCGATCACACGCGCCGTCGTGGACGATCGTGCAAACGTCGGCAATCCGACGGATATCCCGCATCCGATGCGAGCCGAACAGCACGGCAAGTCCAGTGTCGGCGATCAGCCTGCTAATGGCTGCGTTTATCAAAACCTGACTCGCGTGACCGACCCAATGGCTTGAACGACCGGCTAAACCCGACGATTTGCGTAACGTGACAGTTGTCGCCAGGAACGGCCGCATCCCGACGGGAAGCGGCCGTTTGCTTTGGATGGGCCAATGATCGCTTGTGGCCGGCAAACGACCGCTCGCCGGCCGTTGGCTCAGGCCTCCGCTTGTTCCGCCATCTCAAGCGCATCGTCAACGTCGATGCCGAGGTATCGGCCAGTGCTCTCAAGCCTTGCATGCCCGGGCAGAAGTTGAACGGCCCGCAGGTTCTTCGTTCGCCGATAGATCGGAGAGACCCCTTTCCGCCACATGGTGTGCGTACCATACGCCGTGTCGTCCAGGCTGATGGACGCGATCCAGCGATGAACCAGCCGAGCGTATTGTCGGCATCGAAAGATGCGGCGAAGCGTGCAGCCGGCTCGAAAACAGAATCAATTTTCGCTGCCTGTTTCGCTCTTCTTTCGTTTTGACGGTCGGGGAAAGCAACTCGAACGGGGCATTCGGATTCGGTAGCGTTGCGACCTTCGGATGTCCAGTGCGCAACGTTTCCAGCGCGTAACGTGCTTTCGTGTAGCGGTAAAAACGCATCGGCGGTTGGCAAGGTCAAGGATTCCGACACGATCGCGAACCAGACCCGCCGTCTGCTCGACGCGATGTCTCCCAACAGCGGCCCTTGAGAAAAGGACGATGATCGTCTCTTGTTGGCCGATCAGGGAAATAGGCACCCCCATCGTCTTCTTCCAACGTAACGAGCCGGTTCCAATCGCATCCATTGGGCTACAGTGAACCTTTCCCGCCACCGTCAACCCTGGCGCCCATCCAATACCGCCGACGAGGCCAACCCATGCAACTTCAAACCGGCAACCTGTTCACCGCCGATGGCCGGCGCGATGAGGGCGAAAAAATCGACCTTCTCGTCACGGGCCAGCGTCTGAACGTCGAGCGAATCGTATCGATGGGCCACACGAGCCCGGACGGTTTTTGGTATGACGACGCACGCGCCGAATGGGTCGTGCTGCTCTCGGGAGCGGCGGTGCTCGAATTCGAGGAAGGCCCGACGCGCCATGAAATGCATCCCGGCGACTACGTGCTGATCGAGCCGCATTGCCGCCATCGCGTTGCGTGGACGCACGAAGAAACGCAAACCGTCTGGCTTGCGATCTATTACGAACGTTGAATCAGGAAATAGTGCGAGGGCGGGGCCGAATGCGATCCGGCGCGCAGCATGCCGCCGCGCGCCGAATGAGACAAAGCCTCATCAACCCGGCACGGTCGTTGAATACCGCCGGTATCGATGCCCAAATAGCAGGACGGCGCGCAAAATCGCGCGCCGGTACGCGTCGAGAATCCTATTCCTGGATCAGGAATCGATTGCGATTCTTCGCGTCCTTGATCCATGCGGGCGCGCGACCGCGGCCCGACCAGGTTGCCCCGGTCTTCGGGTCGCGATACTTTGCCTGCACGGGGGCGGCCGCTTGCTTGGCCGGACGGCCGCGACGGTTACCGAAAATGTCCTTCTCGGTAATGCCGAATTCCGCAACCTTGGTGCGGATGTCGTCGACGATCGCCTGGAATTCCGCGGCACGTGCAGCTTCGGCTTTCTCGGCCAAAGCTTCCATCTGGGCTTTCAGTTCCTTGTACGTTGCCATGTATCGCTCTTCAGGTTTGAGTACTCACATGATAGCGGTTTCAACGGAAAATTTTGAGGAAAATTCGCCGACTACGTGTTTTGTCGTCAATATGGCGATGCAGGACTGCTTCGAACACCTGAGAAGTGTGTCGTATTGACGAACACGTAGAGGATTACCCGGGCATCTTTAACGGAACCAGCATGTCAAGTTGACCGATCGCACGGGTTTTCTTCTTCAAGACAGGCAACCGGGATTTAACGACTCTTTACATTTTTATGAAGTATCGGGGAATTCACTGATGAACAGAGACGAGAAGCTGATTCAGATTGCCGCCGAATTCGGCTTCAATCCGGACGAGGAAATCAGGATTGGCGGAAAGTACACCCCCATTCTGGTCGACGGAAATTCGGCCTATATTGCCGGCCAGATTCCACGGATCGGCGAAGTGGTGCATTTCGTTGGCGTAGTGGGGGAATCCGTTTCGCTCGATGAAGGTCGCCGGGCTGCCGGCGTATCGGCACTGCGTGCGCTCTCGCTGATCAGAAAGCGCTGCGGCACGCTTGACGTAATAGCGACGGTGCCGCGCATGACCGTGTATGTGCGAAGTGCACCCGGCTTCACGATGCAAAGCGAAGTTGCCGACGGCGCATCCGATGTTTTGTATGCAGTGCTTGGCGACGCCGGTGTTCATACGCGTACGTCGGTCGGCGTGCTGCAATTGCCCAAAGGCGCATCGGTGGAAGCGGATTTCATTTTCGGGTTGAAGCAGGGCAATGCCGGTATCTGATTCCGACGGGCTGTATCGCCCAGGTAGGTCGTTTCGCGAAACATCCGGATATTCGCGCGTGACATGCGAGTCACTACCGACAAGTGCTTGCAATACCTAAAAGACACCCGCCGATGGACTTCGACAGGTTGACCGATCAAAAGGATTCGACGAAGCGTCAGGCGGCGTTCGATACCGGCGATGTGAATGCGCGCGGCGAGCCGGGCAAGTGGACTGCGCCGTCGCGCACGCCGTGTCGAAACAATCTCGCACGCTGGCGCGTCACGCAGGCGCAAACGTTTTCGACGTGCACGGCGCACGACGGACGCCACACGCCACGCGTTCCCGTCCGCGATCGTCGTGAACACGAATCCCGGGCCACGCTCATGCGCGCTGCAAGTCCTCGCCCCTTGCCTGCCCGGCGGCGGTGCGCCGGTTGCACGCCATTCAAGTAGCCAGCCGATCGCGAATTCATCCCCGGCCGGCCGCCGCATGCGCGCCTCCCGACGCCCCACGATTTCCGGAAATCCCCCGCCAATATCTGCCGGCATCCCCACTTTGGGAGATGCCATTGCCCGACAGCAAGCCTACGATTGACCACAGGGCATCGGGGGCGGATGGCATCAGAACAAGCGGGCAGGCCCGCCATTCCGGGTCGAAATCAACACATGCCCACGCAGTTTATTGACACAGCTTCTGCGTACGATGGCGTTCGACGTGTGCGGTGAGTCGCTTTCATCGCAACACGATGGCGCGTTGATGACGGAAGGCCTGCTGTCGTATTTCGGGGAATTTCAATCAATATGCTGGCACGAGACTATGTGGAACGAGAGCTCTCTCATATCCAGAGAATGGTGGCTCTCCTGGACAGCGAACAGAACGCTGACGATGTGTCGATGTCGGGCGCGGGGCGCGTGCGGCATCCGAGCTACTGGCGCGGGCGAATCGAGGAGCTGCTGTCGGCGCCCGATGTGCCGCGCCACATCAGAAAGCTCAGCGAAGCGGTGCTCGCGAAGATCGACGAGATGGAAATGCGCTTCGCGGCGATGAAGTAAGTGCATCGTCGGATACGGCGCCGGCACGTTTCCCGTCGCGTCGTCGACCGGATGGCCGGTCGCTTATCCGGCCGCCATCACGTCAAGCAGGGCCGCACGGAATGCGGCCATCTCCGCAGCGGTGCCGATGGACACGCGCAGATACGCGGGCGGGCCCGATTCGCGAATCAGGACGCCGTGACGCAGCAGGCCGCTCCAGATCCGGTGCCGATCGGCAAACTCGCCGAACATCACGAAGTTCGCATCCGAATCGGCCACCGTGAGGCCCAGGCCGCGCAGCCAGCCGACGGTCGAATCGCGCTCGGCCTTGATCGTCTCGACTTGCGACAGCATCTCGTCGCGCGCGACCAGCGCAGCGCAGGCCGCCGCCTGGGTGAAGGCGGACAGGTGGTAGGGCAAGCGAACCAGCTTCAGCGCCTGCACGACCGCGGGCGCGCACGCGCAATACCCGACGCGGCCGCCCGCGAACTTGAACGCCTTGCTCAACGTGCGGGTCACGATGAGCCGCGGATGATCCGGTAGCAGCGTCACCGCGCTGGGTACGCCGTGACGGCGGAACTCCGCATAGGCTTCGTCGACGACGACCACGCCCGGCGCGACGTCGAGGATGGCGCGAATATCGCCGACCGGCAGCGCGGTTCCGGTCGGGTTGTTCGGCGACGTCAGCAGCACCACGTCCGGCTGGTGCGCGCGGATACTGTCGAGCGCCTGATCCACGTCCAGCGCGAAATTGCCGGTGCGCGGCAACGTATGGAGGCGCGTGAAAGTCGTGCGGCAGTATTCGTCATACATGGGATACGCGGGCGTAAAGGCCAGCGCCGATCGCCCCGGGCCGCCGAATGCCTGCAGGATCTGCTGGATCACCTCGTTCGAGCCGTTGGCGGCCCAGATGCCCGCTGCGTCGACCGTCACGCCGGTGTCGTGCGTCAGATACGCCGCCAGATGCGATCGCAGCCCTGCAAAGTCGCGATCCGGATAGCGGTTCGCCGCGCGCGCGGCGTCGGCCACCGCGGTCGCGATGCGCTCGACGAGCGCGGGCGACGGCGGGTAGGGATTCTCGTTGACGTTCAGGCAGACCGGCACGTCGAGCTGCGGTGCCCCGTACGCGTGCTGCAACCTGAGGTCCTCGCGCAGCGGCAGATCCGACAAGGCGACTTCTTTCCAGGTCTGTTGCATTGAAAACACTCCGTACGGTATCGATTGATCGGCGCAGCAGGTTTTTAAGGCGGCAAAAAACAAAAAAGGCGCCGCAGGCGCCTTGGTTGTCGTCTTGATCGGGCATTCACCCGATGCAATTGCTAGATGCGAAACGAACCACGGCGCAACAGGGGGCGTCCGTGGTGATGGTGCAGCGAGTGCGTGGTGTTTCGAATCGTCATGCGTCGCATCATGGCATACCGCGGTCCGGAAGAAAAGCGCGCGACCCCGTGTGCGCCGGATTCGATTGGGCCCACGGCGCCGGAAAAATGCCCATTACGTCTGACGATAAACGGTAACAAACGTCGTATTTCGACCAAATGCGAACGAGTGATTCAAACGCTGGCGCCGATTGACTAAGATGCGCAGAAGACGTTCGACAAAAACGCACGGCGCGGGGTGGCCAGATGCAAATGAACGGGTTGATTCCATCGGCATGGATCGATGACGTCTATGCCGCGGCACTGGGCGATCAGCGCTGGGAAACGGTGCTGGACGGGCTGCGATCGTGGGTCGGCGTGCGCATGGTCACGCTGCTGTCGTTCGACGATGCGGCGCGGGTGCCGGCGATCGAGAAGGCGGCGGGTGACGACGCGTCATGGGTCGCCGCGTGTTATCACACGTACAACACCGAGTTCTATCGGTATGACCCGGTCGTGCCGGTCGCCGGCAACTGGCCGGCGGGCCGCTGGTTCGAGGACGTCAGGCACCTGTCCGCGCACCAGCGCGCGCACAGCGAGTTCTACCAGGAGTTCCTTCACCCTTATGGGATCGGCAGCATCTCGGGCCTGTACATCCATCGCGGCGAGGGTTCGGGCGCATTCCTCAGCGTCCAGGGCGGCCTCGAATCGCATGGGCTGTCCGACGATCAGCGCCGCGCGATCGAAAACATGGGCATGCACATCAGCCGCGCGCTGCAGATCCAGGCGCGGATCGGCGAGCTCGAGGCGCGCGTGGCCGCGGCCGAATCGGCGCTCGATGCGATTCCGGTGCCGGTGTTCCTGCTCGGCGCGCAGCGCGAATTGCGCTATACGAATCGCGCGGCCGATCAGCTGATCGCGGCGGAGCCGGCGTTGCGGGTGGTGAACGGGCGTTTCGCGCCGGAAGGCTGCGTCGACGACGTGCAATGGCGGCACGCGTACGCGCGCGGCGGGCTGTTGTTGCGGCGCGCGACGGGCGAACCGTTGCCGCTGGCGTTGATGCCGGTGCCCGAGCAGTCGCGCCTGATGCGCGAGCGGCCGGGCGTCGCGACGCTGATGACGGCCGCCGACCTGCGTTCGCCGTCGGCCCGCGCGCAGCGGCTGCGCGTGTTCTACGGACTGTCGTCGGCAGAGGCCGATCTCGCCGTGCTGCTGTGCTGCGACGGGCTGTCGCCGCAGGAGTGCGCGGGGCTGCGCGGCGTGTCGATCGGCACGATCCGCACGCAGATCAAGTCGATCTACGCGAAGACGGCCGTTGCGCGCGCGGCGCAACTGACGTCGCTGGTCATGCAGACATGACGGCAACGGCAGGCGAGCGCGCCTGTCGCTGCACGCTTTCCCCGTCGTTCTTTCCTTCCTGAATCGCGCCGCCGGCGGCGCGTGCGCATGACATTGCGCCGACGTACATGCGTTGAGATCAGTCATCCTACAACAATGAAAAGCGAAGCGGGCGATCGATTTCCACTGCCAGCCTAAGCAATCAGCCAGCCGCTCGCCGCAACTGCGAACCCGCTTCCGGAAAACGTTTCGCATGGCACCACCTAAACAGAGAATACGATTCCCCGAAATTCGCTGCAAACCCATCGTGGCTGCGGTTCTACGGGTATGCACCAAGTGAGTTAAACGATTAACCGACGTACATTCGCGTCGACACGTCATACGACGTATGACTCTGCGGCCGGTGAGCATGGCGTCGAAGCGTGCGCATGCCGGCCGCTCGCCGCGCGACAACGAGTACAACCATCAAGGAGACTGACGATGAAGCACCGATTCACCCGCTCCCGTACCGCCCTGGCCGTTGCGCTGCTGGCCGGCTTCGCGATGTCCGCCCAGGCGCGCGTGTTCCGCTCGGCGGACGTGCATGGCGACAACTTCCCGACCAACATGGCCGTGAAGTTCATGGGCGACGAAGTGTCGAAGCTGACGGGCGGCAAGGATTCGATCAAGGTGTTCGGCAACAGCGCGCTCGGCTCGGAGAAGGACACGGTCGACCAGGTGCGGATCGGCGCGATCGACATGGCGCGCGTGAACGGTGCGTCGTTCAACGAGATCGTGCCGGAATCGCTGATCCCGTCGTTCCCGTTCCTGTTCCGCGACGTCGATCATTTCCGCAAGGCGATGTACGGCCCGGCCGGCCAGAAGATCCTGGACGCGTTCACCGCGAAGGGGATGATCGCGCTGACGTTCTACGAGAGCGGCGCGCGCTCGATCTACGCGAAGCGCCCGGTGCGCTCGCCGGCCGACATGAAGGGGCTGAAGGTGCGCGTGCAACCGTCCGACCTGATGGTCGACGAGATCAAGGCGATGGGCGGCACGCCGACGCCGATGCCGTTCGCCGAGGTGTACACGGGGCTGAAGACGGGCCTCGTCGACGCGGCTGAAAACAACATGCCGTCGTACGAGGAAACCAAGCACTACGAAGTGGCGCCCGACTACTCGGAGACGCAGCACGCGATGACGCCGGAAGTGCTGGTGTTCTCGAAGAAGGTCTGGGACACGCTGTCGCCGCAGGAGCAGGCGGCGATCAGGAAGGCCGCGGCCGATTCGGTGCCGTACTACCAGAAGCTGTGGACCGCGCGCGAGGCGTCCGCGCAGCAGGCGGTGACGAAGGGCGGCGCGAAGGTCCTGCCGGCCGCGCAGATCGATCGCGCGGCGTTCGTGAAGGCGATGCAGCCGCTGTGGACGAAGTACGAGAAAACGCCGCAGATGAAGCAGATCGTCGACGAGATCGAGGCCACCAAGTGACGCGTCGCACTTCCCTGAACGGCGCCGCGACCGCCGGCGGGGCGGCCGCCGCTCCGGACGGCACGGGGCCGGCGCGGCCGCATGCCGCGCCGCTCCTGCGCTGCGTGAACGACGTGCTGTTCCGCGTGCTGGCGGTGATCGCGTCGGCGTGCCTCGCGGTGCTGACGGTGCTGGTGTTCTACGCGGTCGTGATGCGCTACGTGTTCGAGAACGCGCCGGATTTCGTGGAGCCGATCGCGCTGCTGCTCGTGATCGTGATCGCGATGTTCGGCGCGGCGATGAAGGTGCGCGACGGTGGTCACATCGGCCTCGATTCGCTCGTGCGCCGGCTGCCGCCCGGGTCACGCACGGTGGTGATCGCGATCCAGCACGTGAGCCTGATCGCGTTCGCGATCATGATCATGGCCGGCTGCGGCAGCATGGCCGCCGAGACGATGGGCGACCGCATTCCGATCATCGGGCTGCCCGAAGGCGTGCGCTACCTGATCGCGATGCCGGCCGCGATCGCCATCATCCTCTTCTCGCTCGAGCACCTGCTCGCGCTTCGTCGTTCTTCGCCGGGGCAATAACGCCATGGAACTCGCGATCCTGTCCGTCAGTTTTCTGATTTTCCTCGTGCTCGGCGTGCCCGTGTCGTTCGCGCTCGGCATCGCCTGCGTGCTCACCTATATGGTCGAAGGCCTGCCGATCGCGACCGCGATGCAGGCGATGATCTCGGGGATGAATGCGTTCTCGTTCCTCGCGGTGCCGTTCTTCATCTTCTCCGGCGAACTGATGCTGCACGGCGGCATCGCGGACCGGATCCTGCGCTTCGCGCAGGCGACCGTCGGCCATTTCCGCGGCGGCCTCGGGATGGCGAACGTCGTCGCCTGCACGCTGTTCGGCGGCGTGTCGGGCTCGCCGACCGCCGATACGTCGGCGATGGGCGGCGTGGTGATTCCGCTGATGAAGCGCGAAGGCTACAGCGCCGCATACGCGGTCAACGTGACGACGCACGCGTCGCTCGCCGGCGCGCTGATGCCGACGTCGACCAACATGATCATCTACGCGTTCGCCGCGCAGGGCATCACCGGAACGCTGCACGGCCAGCCGGTGAGTGGCGTGTCGATCGGCGACCTGCTGTTTTCCGGGCTGCTGCCGGTGCTGTGGGTGATGGGCTTCGTGCTCGCCGCCGCGTACTGGCAGGCGGTGCGCCACGGCTACCCGCGTCGCGAAGACGGCTCGTCCGCGCTGCCCGCGTTTCCCGGCTGGTATGCGGTGCTGCGCAGCTTCGTCGGCGCGGTGCCCGGGCTGATGGTGATCGCGATCATCCTCGTGTGCGTCGCGAAGGGGATCGCGACCGCGACCGAAGCCGCCGCGATCGCCGTCGTGTACTCGCTCGTGCTGACCGCGGTCGTGTACCGCACGCTGACGGCCGAGAAGCTGCGCCGCGCGCTGTCGCATGCGGCGCGCACGACGGGGGTCGTGCTGCTGCTGATCGCGGTGTCCAACATGCTGCGCTTCCAGATGTCGTACCTGGAGATTCCGGATGCGATCGAGGGGCTGCTGAAGCAGTCGACCGCCGCGCCGTGGCTGATGCTGCTGTACATCAACATCATCCAGGTGTTCCTCGGCACGTTCGTCGACATGGCCGCGCACATCCTGATCACGACGCCGCTGTTCCTGCCGATTGCGATGGCGTGCGGTGTCGGGCCGGTGCAGTTCGGGATCATGCTGCTGCTGAACTGCTCGCTCGGCCTCGTGCATCCGCCGATCGGCTCGGTGCAGTTCGTCGGCTGCGCGATCGGCAACGTGTCGATCGGGGAGACGACGAAGATGGCGTGGCCGTATTACCTCGCGATCTTCAGTGCGATCAACATCGTCACTTACATGCCGTTCTTCTCGACCTGGCTGCCCAGCGTGATCAGCGGGCACGCGGTGTTCTGACCGGATGCGTTGCCTGACGCGGCGCCGGACGACCGAGGTTGTCCGGCGCCGCGTTCGTTTGCGTGGCGCCCTTTCAATTCAACGGAATGCACATGCCCGCTCAATCCTGCCGCGTATCCGGCTCGCCGTTTCCATCGGCCGACCGTTCGTCGCGCCGGTCCGCCAGCTCGCGCCACAGCGCCGGGCGCGCATGATTGCGGGGCGGCAGCGGAATCACGTAGGCCACGCCTCGCACGTTGATCACGGCCCCCGAGTCGGGCAGCGTGGCCGGAATGCCGGAGAGCGGCGGGTCGGTACCCGGTTCGGAATCCGTACCCGGGCCCAGGCCGGACGGGTGTCGAAGCATCATGCAAATTCTCCCTGGCGCCGCGAAACGGCGCATCAATAACGGACCCGCCCGATCAACCCCAACGGATCGACGGCGTGCTGGACGGCGGCGGCGAGTTCCCGTTGCGCGGCCGGCACGTGCTTGCGGTAATACGCGACGTTGACCGGCCCGACCCCATGCTCCGCGCTGAAGCAGCCGCCGGCCCGCACGACGCGCTCGTACAGCGCGCCGCGCAGCGCCACTTGCTGCAGCGGCCCGTAGCGTTCCGCATCGGCGTGGGGAATCGACACGACGAGATGGCAGCCGCCGTCGCCGAAATGACCGAACGCGTGACAGCGCAGCGACGGATGCGCCGCCGCGATCCATTGCTCGGCATCGGCGACGAATGCGGCCAGCGCGCCGCGCGGAAACGACACGTCGAACGACAGCGGAATGCCGTGCTGCGCAACCGCAACCGGCAGTGCATCGCGGATCCGCCAGAACCGTTCGGCCGGCGCGCAGGCCGCGTCGAGCACCACGCGTTCACCCGCCAGCGTGTCGAGCGTCGCAATCGCGCGATTCTCGAGCAGCCCGTCGAGCCCCGGCATGCCGGTCGCGATCTCGACGAGGGCATAGCATGCGGCGGCATCCGCTTCAAACGGAATGCGCAGCGCAGGAAACGCGGCGGCGACGCAACCGACGGCCGCGGCCGACATGAATTCGAACGCCGACAGCATCTCGCCGAACGCGCGCTCGAACGCGAGCAGGCCGGCGAGCGCCGCGTCGTACGACGCAAACGCGACGAACGCGGCACACGACGACCGTTCGAGCGGCGCGAGCGCGAACGACACGGCCGTCACGAGCCCGTGGGCGCCGTTCGCGCCGATGAAGCATTGCGTGACGTCGAAGCCCGCGTTGCGCTTGCGCAGCGGCGCGAGCGCGTCGATCACGGTGCCCGCCGCGTCGGCGAGCACGACTTCGACGCCGAGCACGTTGCGGCGCACGTCGCCGTACTTGATCAGCCGGCTGCCGCCCGCGTTGGCGCCGACGAGGCCGCCGGCCGCCGGATCGCTGCCGAGGTCGATCGGCAGGCAGAGGCCGGCGTCGGCCGCCACGCGGTTGATGTCGGACAGCCGCGCGCCGGCCTCGACCGTGATGCTGCGATTCGCCGCGTCGAACGCGCGAACGGCGCGCATCCGGTCGAACGACACCACGCATTGCGTGCCGCTGCGATCGGGCACGGCGGCGCCGACGAGCCCGGTCCGTGCCCCCTGCGCGACGAGCGCGACACGGTGCGCGACGGCGACCCGCGCGAGCGCGCTCGTGTCGGCGGTCGACGCCGGCCGCGCGACACCGAGCGCGAGGCCGCCGTGTCGCGTCACGTCCGTCGCGTACGGCTCGCAGGCTTCGGCCGACGCACCGTCGAGCCAGCCGTCGCCGAGCGTCGCGGCGAGCGCGTGCCGTTGCGCGGCACGGTCGGGCAGCGCGCTCATCGTCAGCCGGCCCGCACGAGCTGCTTGCGCAGGCGGCCGCGCACGACGACCAGCGCGATCAGCGGCACGACGCCGCCCCACAGCGGGCTGTGGCGCATCGCGATCGACACCGCGAGCGCGACGACGGTGACGGCGAGCAGCACGATCGACAGCGAACGGGCGCGCGCATGGTCGACGAACGTGCCGTCGACGAATCCGCCGTCCGACCACGCGGTATGCACGATGCCGACGACCAGCACGCAGACGAGCATCGCGGCCGGCCCGAGTTCTTCTCCCCACAAACGGCTACCTGTCGGCGACACGAGCGCCAGCACCGCGCCGATCACGAGGAACAGGTCGACGCCGATCGCGATGCTGTTGCGGTCCGCGCGGCGGATCAGCCATGCGCCGTGCACGAGCGCGAGCACGCCGCCGATCAGGAACGCGTGCGTCCAGCGCACGTCCGGCTGTCCGGGCCCGAGCCGGCCGTAGAACAGGAACACGATCGCCGGCAGGAAGTTGCTCGCGTGCAGCAGGTAGTCGGTGATGGGATTGCTCGATTTCATCGGGAGATTCTCCTTCGTCGAAACGTCGAAACGATGGGCGACGCGTCATGCGTCATACGTCGTGCCAGCGGAACAGTCGCGCGGCGGCGAACAGGAACAGCGCCGTGCTCGCGGTCATGCCGAGCAGTTGCGGCGCGAGCTGCGCGTACGGGGCGCCGTCGACCAGCGCGCCGCGCAGCGCGACGGCGAACTGGTTGGTCGGCAGGAACGCGAGTACCGCCTTGAGCCAGGCCGGTGCGTCGTGCATCGGGATCGTGAGGTCGCTGAAAAACAGCAGCGGGTAGTAGGTGACGTTGCACGCGAGTTCGGCGGCCGCGAGCGACCGCGTGCGGCTCGCGAGCAGCACGCCGATGCTGAGCACCATCGCCGCGCCGAGCAGCACGATCGGCAATGCACGCAGCCCGTCCGGCGTCGCGATCGGCAGCGCGATGCCGAACGCGACGCGTGCGACCGTCAGCAGCACGAGCGCCGACAGCGCCATCATCACCATCCGCGCGACGATCAGCGCGGCGAGGAACACGCCGCGCGAGACCGGGAAGCACACGTAGAGCTTGAAGGTATTGCGTTCGCGCAGCGACGCGATCGCGGTGGTCGTCGAGTTCAGGCCGATCGCCATGAACGCCATCACGAGAATGCCGGTCGCGAAGAACGCGCCATAGTCGAACGGTCGCCGCGCCGGTGCCGCGTTCTCGAAGCGCGCCTGTGCGGCCGGCAACCCGAGCCGCTGCGCGGCGCAGCGGGCGAGCGCGATCTCGACGACGCGCGACGCGGCCTTGACCGCGAGCGAGCCGTTGAAGTCGTAGCGGATCGTCGCCGGCGTGCGCTCGTCGGCGCCGAGCACGACGGTCACGCGATCGGCGGCCGCGCCGCGCCCGCCGAAGGTCGCCTTCACCGTGTCGCTGTGCGTGAGGCTGGCGACGATCTGCGCTTCGCATGCGCGGCTGTACGGGGTCGCGCCGCCGGGCACGTCGAACGCGATGTCGGCGGTGCCGAGCGACCCCGATCCGCCGAACGCGAACAGCATCACGCTCAGCAGGAACACCGGGAACACGAGCGTCCAGAACAGCGACGAGCGGCTGCGCAGATAACCGAGCAGCTCGTTGCGCACGAGAATCAGGAACACCTTAGTCATGGACGGGGCCCTCGGTACAGAGGCGCAGCAGGTCGCCCGGCGTGCTCGGCGCGAGCGCGAGATGCTGGATGCCCTGTTCGCCGACGATGCGGTGCACGTTCGGATGCAGCGTCGCATCGCCGAACACCTCGACGACGTGCGCGGCCGACACGCGCACGCCGGTCACGCCCGGCAGCGCCGCGAGCCGCTTGCGCAGCGCGCGCGCGTCGGCTTCGTCGCGGCAATGCAGGACCGCGCGCGCTTCGCCGACGAGCTCGGCGCGCAGCGCGTCCTTGTCGCCCTGGTAGCGCACGCCGCCGTCGCGCACCCAGACGAGATCATCGACGACGGCAAGCTCCTCCTCGGCGTGGCAGATCATCGCGACGCTCGTGCCGCGCGCGCGGTGACGCAGCAGGTCGATCACGACGCCCGCATAACGACGGTCGAGGCCGGTGAACGGTTCGTCGAGCACGGCGAGTTCGGGGCGGTGCGCGAGCGCCACGTAGAGATCCACGCGCTGGCGCTGCCCCTTCGACAGCGCGCGGCACGGCTTGTCGAGCAATTCGGCGATGCCGAGCGCCTCGGTGACCGCGGCGTCCGCATGCACGTACATCGCGCGGTGCAGCGCGACGATCTCCGACACGCGGAGATGGTCGGGATACTCGACCTTCTGCAGCTGCGCGCCGAGCCGCCGCAGCGACGGCGTGTCGCGCATGAAGCGCGCGGCCGGCACGTCGAGCACGCGCACGTCGGTGCCGCCGCGCCGGAAGCCGAGCAGCGTTTCGAGCAGCGTGGTCTTGCCGGAGCCGTTCGGCCCGACGATCGCCGTGACCGCGCCGAGCCGGAACCGCACGTGCCGCGCGGAGAAACGGAAATCGCCGGCCGCGACGTCGATCGCGCGCGCGCCGAGCGCCGCGCCCGGCGCGTGCGCATCGGGCAGCGGCTGCGAGGCCGTGCGCAGCGGCCGGTCGAACGCGGTGTGCGGGCCGAACAGCGCGCGCACGGAGGCGAGGAACGAATCGCTCATCGTCGGCTTCCTGTCAGTCGAACAGCATGACCTGCGTGTCGCGCGCGCCCCGGTACGGGTTGCGGCCGTGCGCGACCAGCATGTTGTCGACGACGAGCACGTCGCCGGCCTGCCACGGGAATGCGAGCTCCTCTTCGTCGAGCGCATCGTAGATCGCGACGAGATCGTCGAACGGCATCGGCGAGCCGTCGCCGTAGCGGATCTCGTACGGGAACGCGGCGCGCGCGCCGTACATGCGCTGCAGGTAGCGGTAGCTGAGCTCGCCCATCGAGCGCGGGTTCGGGTGCTGCGCGCTGGCCTGGTTGAACCAGACGGTTTCGCCGGTGCGCGGATGCGCGCGCAGCGCGCTGCCGACGTGCGACACGGTCACGCTGCCGTCGTCGAGCCAGCGGCAGCCGACGCCGCGTTCCGCGCACAGTCGCTCGACCTCGTCGCGGTCGCGCGTGCCGAACGCGTCGTGCCACGGCCGGTGGTATTCGGCGAACGGCAGGTTCGGGTTGGCGGCGAGGCCGTCCGCGCGATCGCCGGGCGCCGCGAAGTTGCGCAGGTACATCACGCCGCGCGCGGCGAACCGTTCGCGCAGCGCGGCCGGCACGCGCGCCGTCACGCGCCGCATGTCGCAGATCGGCGTTTCGCCGCCCGCATCGGCCGGCTGCCGGCAATAGAACGCGACGAGGCGCGGGAACGTGGGCATGTAGGCCATCTCCTGGTGCAGCCCGATCTTGAACGGCGGCGGCATGCGGGTCGATTCGTACACCTGGCCGTCGATCTGCTTGCGCGGCGCTGCGCCCGCCGTGTAACCGTTCGCGTGCGCCGGATACAACGCGCCGAGGCGGCCGAACGCGGCGGTGTCGGGCACCGCGAAACCGCGCCACAGCAGCGCGCCGCACGCGTCGAGCAGCGTGTCGATCGTGTCGAGCCGCGAGCGGTACCACGCGACGAACATCTCCGGCGAGGTCGCGAGCTCGGCGCTGCGCGGCGTCACGCACAGCGGCAGCGTCGCGCCGGGCGCGACCGCCGCGCAGTGCACGTCGTCGGCGCCGAGCCGCACGGCGGCGTGCGCGGCGAGAAAGGCGAGGTCGGTCATCGCTCAGGCCAGCGCCGGTTTCTTCAGCAGGATCTCGAAGCCGAGCGCGCCGAGCCCGGCGCTCGGGCTGTAGATCGACGCGACGTCCGCGAGGCCGGCTTCGGCGACGAGCGCATGCGCTTCGTCGAGCGTGATCTTTTCCTCGACGTGGGTCGGCGGATAGTCGGCGGCGGCGCGCATCTCGGTGAAGCGGTCGAGCAGGTGCTGCGGCGCGTCGCGGCGCATGTCGTGCACGAGCGCGATGCCGCCCGGCTCCAGCACGCGATACATCTCGGTCAGGCTGAGCGCCTTGTCGGGCAGGTGGTGCAGCGTCGCGCGGCCGACGGCCATCGTCAGCGTGCCGTCGTCGAACGGCAGCGCGAGCGCGTCGCCGACGCGCATCTCGATCGTGTCGTCGAGATCGAGTTCGCGGATGCGCGGGCGGCCTTCGTCGAGCATCGCCGGATCGAGGTCGATGCCGACGTAGCGCCAGCCGCGCATCGCCGGGTCGGTGGCGAGTCGCACCGGCACGACGCCGGTGGCCGTGCCGATGTCGGCGATCACGCCGGGCGTCATCCCGCGCGCGAGCTGGCGGATGCGGCTGATGAACAGCAGGTCCCACGGTTCGAGCGTTTCGGTGGCGAAGCGATCGTAGTCGTTCGCCGGGCGCAGGTTCTTGAGCAGCATGACGTTCCTTTTGCTGAATGGTGCCGATGGATGAAGGTTCACAACCAGCCGACCGGCACGGCGGCCAGCAGCCGTCGCGCGGTCGCGCTGTTGACGCCGAAGGCCGGGCGTCGCCGGCGCTCGACCGCATGCGCGGCCATCGCCGCGATGCGCGCGCCGAGCCCGACACCGACGCCCCACGACGGCGCGGCGACACCGAGTTCGAGCAGCGTCGCGGCCGTCAGGAAATCGATGTTCGGCCGCAACGCGCGGCGGGCGTCGGCCTGCGCGCAGCACGCGTCGAACAGCGTCACGTACGCGCCGTCGAAGCCGTGCGCGGCGAACAGGCCGCGCATGTGCGGCGGACGCGGATCGGCGACGAACAGCGGATGGCCGAAGCCGTACAGCGTGTGTTTCGCGTCGAGCGCCGCATCGATCGCCGCGCGGCCGGCGGCGTCGAGCGCGGCGGCCGGTGCGTCGATGCCGCCGGGGACCGAGCGTGCGAGCGCGGCGAGCCAGTGCATCGCTTCGAGTGCCGCGCCGACGTGCGACGGGCCGCTCGCGAGGAAACCGGACGCGATCGCCTGCGTGAGCGTGACGCCGGTGCCGATCGCGACGCGCGGCGCGAGCACGGTCGGCGTGATGTAGCCGAAGCCGGCGTGCCACGCGACGAGCAGCATGTCCATTGCCGCTTGAGCCTGCGCATCGTGGCGTGTCGCGCCGGTCAGCACGAGCATGCGTTGCGCTTGCGTCGCGGCGGTATCGAGCGAAGCGCCGCCGTCGGTGCCGGCCGCAAACGGACGGCCTTCGATCGCCGCGTGCAGCAGGAACGGCGCGGCGGCCGCGCACAGCAGCATCGTGTCGAGATCGGCGTCGTCCGGCGCGTTGCCGGGCATGCGTGCCGTCACGTCGTCGAAGCCGCGCAACAGGCCGGACGCGGCCGCGAACACCGGCGCGACACCCGCCGCGCCGAGATCCGCGGCGACGGACTGCGCGGCCGAGCCGGGCGCCAGTGCCGCGGCGAACGCCGCGAGCCGCGTGCGGATCGCCGCCTCGTGCTTGCCATGAGCCGCGTTGCCCGGCGCGACGTCGAACCACAGGTGCGCGAGCGCGCCTTCGAACGTCGTCGCGCCGATCAGCGCGTTCAGGTCGAGATCGCGCACGCGCAGCGCCTCGGGCTCGAGCGTCGCGCCGTCGATGTCGGTACCGCGATGGCGCGTTGCGGGGCGGCCGAGCAGGTTGCGCGGGGCGTCGCCGGTCGAGGCGACCGGCGCGTTCGTGCCAGTCGAAACGTTCGTGCCGGAATCGAGTGTCGTGTCCATGTCATTCCGCCTGCGCGAGTTCTTCGCTGCTGACGCTGATCGCCGCGTGCGCCATCGCGGCGATCACGGCCGCGTGCTGGTCGACCACGGGCAGCACGTTCGCGAAGTAGTAGCGCGCGCTTTTCAGCTTGCCGCGATAGAACGCGAGTTCGGCCGGCGTGTCGGCCGTGTCCGGCGCGTCGAGCCGGCGCGCGGCGATCGTCGCCGATTCGAGCAGCACCCACGCCGACGTGACGACGCCGAACATCTCGAGAAAACGCGTATAGAACTGGCTGCTGCGGTGCGTATGACCGTCCTGCACGTCGCGCGCGATGTCGTCGAGCGCGGCGGCGATCCGGTCGGCGCCCGTGCGCAGCGCGTCGAACAGCGGGCGCAGCTCCGCATGCGTGCCCGTGTGATGCTGGCGCGCGAGGAACACGTCGAGTTCGTCGCGGTAGTACTGGATCAGCCGCGAATGGCGGCCGAAGCCGAGCTTGTCGCGCACGAGGTCCTGCGCCTGGATGTAGTTCGTGCCTTCCCAGATCGACAGGATCTTCACGTCGCGCGCGTTCTGCTCGACGGGGCTCGCGTCGGTGTAGCCGAGCCCGCCGTGCACCTGGATCGCGGTTTCGCAGATCCGCCATGCCTGGTCGGAGATGAACGCCTTGCAGACCGGCGTCAGCAGCAGTTGCAGCTTGCGATGGCGCTCGATCTCGGCCGGGTCGGCGTCGGGTGTCGCTTCGAGCATCGCCGCGCGCGTGGCGGTCGCGGCGAGCTTGCCGAGCAGGCCGCGGCAGCCGTCGACGCGGCTCTTCATGTCGACCAGCATGCGCTGCACGTCCGCGTGCTCGACGATCGCGACGCGCGCGGCATTCGTGTTCGACGCGCGCTCGATCGGCCGGCCCTGCAGCCGGCGGCCCGCATACTCGACCGCGTGCAGGTACGCGCTCGACGCGACGCCGACGCCGAACATCCCGGTACTCATCCGCGCCTGGTTCATCAGCGGCATCAGCTGCAGCAGGCCGACGTTGCGCCGGCCGCCGAGCAGCCAGCCGCGGGTCGTGCCGTTCGCGCCGAACACCAGGTGCGTGTTCGCGCAGCCCTTGAGCCCCATCTTGCGCGGCAGGCCGATGCAGTCGACATGGTTCGGCTGCAGCTCGCCGGTTTCCTCGTCCGGCCAGAAGCGCGGCACGACGAGGCACGATAGCGAGAAGGAATCGGGCGACGCCGTGTCGATGCGGCCGAGCACGAAATACAGCGTGTTCTCGGTCAGCTCGTGCATGCCGGCCGAGATGTAGACCTTCTCGCCGTCGATCGCGTAGATGTCGCGTTCGAGCGGCGTCGCGCGCAACGCGACCGCGGTGAGGTCGGTGCCGGCCTGCGGCTCGGTCGCGCAGAAGCACGCATCCCAACGGTACGCCTCGAGCGGCGCGATCAGCGCCTTCTGGTGCGGCGTGCCGTGCATCTGCAGCAGCTTGATCGCGGGGCGCGTGAAGCCGCCGTACGTCATGAACGAGGGGTTCGCGCCCATGAACATCTCGTAGATCATCTGCGTGACGATCGGCGGCAGCCCGTGCGTGGTGCCGAACAGCGTGTTCGACCATTCGTCGCGAAACCGCGCCCACAACGCGTGGAAATGCGACGGAATGCGCACCTGGCCGTCGTCGAGCAGCGTGCAGCCTTCGACGTCGGCCTGCTGGTAGCTGCGGCCGAGGTCGAGCGCGAAGTCGCGCGCGCGTTCGAGCAGCGCGTCGATCGATGCGCGGTCATGGGTGCCGTACAGGCCGTGTTCCGCCAGGAACTGCTTGTCGGCTTCGAACAGTTCCCACAGAAAGAAGCGCAGTTCGCGCAGGCTGACCTTGTAGGCGCTCATCATGCGTCTCCTTCGATATCGAGTGCGGCATCGAGGCCGCCGGCGAGGTCGACGACGGCCGCCGCCGCCGCGCCATGCAGTGCCGCATCCCACACGAGCACCGTGCGGCGCTCGCCTTCGTCGAGCGCACCGGCGAGCCGGATCAGCGCGGCCGCCGATTCGGCCGACGACAGGTGGCCCGAGCCGTCGTGCTGAATCCTCGCGCCGACCGGGATCGACGCGGCGTCGGCCACGCGCGCCGCGAAGCCGGGATCGAAGCCGGGAGGCACGCACCAGTCGATCTGATCGGCGCGCAGCCCGGCCATGTCGAGCGCGCGGCGGATCGCGCGCGCGGCGACCGGCGCGAGCGTGTCGCGCAGCGCGCCCGGCGCGTCGGCCCACGGATCGGCGATCGACGGCCCGAACTCGAGCGCGACGGACCGCACGCCGCCCCAGTCGGCCGGCTC
>NZ_ASSI01000090.1:0-41718 GCF_000466765.1 Burkholderia sp. AU4i
AGGCGGGCGACGTTGGCGGCCGGGCAGACGGGATCGTGCATCCCGTGCGCGGCGAACAGCGGCACGCCCGCCTGCGCCGCCCGGCGCGCGAGCGCGAGCACGCGGCGCTCGCCGAGCCAGCAATCGCGCCGCAGGTAATGCGCCTGGATCCGGTACTTGTCGATCAGCCGGGCGACGGTCTTGTGCGAGCGGATCGCATCCGCGGGTGAGCGGCGCGGGTTCGGCGATGCGAGGATGGCGTTCTCGTACGCGTGCCAAGCAAGCGCCACCGCCCGCTGCCGGGCCGCGCCCGCGCCGGGTTGCAGCCGGCGCGCGCAGCACGACAGCAGGCGATCCGGCCAGCTGCAGCCGGCCGCCGCGTACAGGCGTCGCCATTCGCGGGGCGCGCGCGTTCGCGACGTCGTGAACAACCGGCGGACTTCGCGTCGCGACGTCAGGAACAGCCCGCGCAGCACGACGCCGGTGATCCGTGCGGGATGTGTGCCCGCGTATGCAAGTGCGAGCGCCGCGCCCCACGAGCCGCCGACGACGCCCCAGCGCGCGATGCCGAGCTGCGCGCGCACCGCTTCGAGATCGTCGATCAACCGCGCGGTGTCGTTGTGGCGTGTGCCGCCGCGCGGTGCCGACGCGCCCGCGCCGCGCTGGTCGACGAGCACGACGCGCACCCGCGTCAGGTCGAACAGCCGCAGGATGCCGGCCTGGCTGCCGCTGCCGGGCCCGCCGTGCAGCACGACGACCGGATGGCCGTGCGCCGCGCCGGCGACGGAGAACGCGATCGATTGCGCGTCGCGGTGCAAGCGTCCGCGAACGGGCGCGGCGAGCGCGGCCGGTGACGCCGGCGACGCGGGTCGGGATCGGGATAGGGGGCGAATCGGGGCAGGCATCGTGTCGAATCGGTTCGGGGGGAATCGGGGCAATCGTCATGCGGCCGCGATAGAGCCGAAGCGACCACTGTAATTGATCCATGACAAAGCCAGAAACGCGCCAGCCGCAAAGATCGGGATTCGCACGGGTAGTCACGCGCCGGGCGGACGCGGTATCACGAAGACCGGCCCGTGCGGTAACTCGACACGCCCGGCGGAACCGGATCGTGTCTTACATCCTGCTTTCGACTGAAGCCGTGCCGCTCGCGTGGCCCGATGCTTGCTTGCAATGACGGCAAAGAGTCCGGCAACTGACCGGAAGATCCCCGGAGGAGACAATGCGCGATGACGTAGAGCAGGCGGCCGGAACGCGGGCCGCGCATCCCGCCGGCTGGCCCGCGCCGTCGATCCAGAAAGCCCATGAGCGGTCCGAGACGTTCGGCCTGCAGGTGTCGGCGCGCCCCGACTACGACGTGCTGTCGAGCGCGGCGCTGGTGCTCAAGCGCGAGCAGAGCCGCGTGCTGTGCGCGCATGCGATGCCGGTGATGGAGACGCTGCACGAGCAGATCGTCAACACGCAGAGCATGATCGTGCTGACCGATGCGCAGGGGTTGATCCTGCATTCGATCGGCGACGACGATTTCCTGCGCCGCGCGGAGAAGGTCGCGCTGCGCCCGGGCGCGAACTGGGCGGAGGACCGGCAGGGCACCAACGCGATCGGTACGGCGCTCGCCGAGCTGTGCCCGATGGTCGTTCACGGCGACCAGCACTTCCTCGCAGCGAACCGCTTCCTCACCTGTTCGAGCGTGCCGATCCTCGATCCGTACGGCGACGCGATCGGCGTGCTCGACGTGACCGGCGATCACCGCAGCTATCACCAGCACACGATGGCGCTCGCGAAGATGTCGGTGCAGATGATCGAGAATCACCTGTTTACGACGACCTTTCAGGAGACGTTGCAGGTGTCGTTCCATGGCCGCCCCGAGTTCCTCGGCACGCTGATGGAGGGGATCGTCGCCTTCACCGCCGACGGCCGTTTCCTGTCCGCCAATCGCAGTGCGCAGTTCCAGCTCGGCATGCCGCTCGCCGCGCTGCGCGCGCATACGCTGTCGTCGCTGTTCGACGTCACGAGCGCGCAGTTGATCGACCGCATGCGCGCAAGCACCGACCGGCACCTGATGCTGAACCTCTGCAACGGCGCGGTGGTTTGCGCGCGCGTGCATTTCCGGCGCGCGACGCTCGCCGAAGGCAGCCGGCCGACGGACGTTCACGATGCGGGTGCGCCGGCCGCGCGCGCGAATGCCGTGCCCGCGCCGGCGGCCGGCACGTCGGCCGGCCTGTCGCGGCTCAACTACCTCGATACCGGCGATCCGCAGGTTGCAAGCGTGATCGCGAAGGTGCGCAAGGTGATCGGCAAGGACATCCCGATCCTGATCACCGGCGAGACCGGTACCGGCAAGGAACTGCTCGCGCAGGCGATCCACAACGACTCGCCGCGGCGCGATGCGCCGTTCGTCGCGGTCAACTGCGCGTCGATTCCGGAGACGCTGATCGAGTCCGAGCTGTTCGGCTACGAAGAGGGCGCCTTCACCGGCGCGCGCCGCAAGGGCTCGATCGGCAAGCTGCTGCAAGCCAACGGCGGCACGCTGTTTCTCGACGAGATCGGCGACATGCCGTATCCGCTCCAGGTGCGGCTGCTTCGCGTGCTGCAGGAGCGCCTCGTCAACCCGCTCGGATCGACGAAGACGATCGCCGTGGACATCGCGATCATCTGCGCGACGCACCGCGACTTGCGCGACATGATTGCGCAGAACCGCTTTCGCGAGGATCTGTACTACCGGCTGAACGGCCTCGTGGTACGCCTGCCGCCGCTGCGCGACCGCACGGATCTCGCGGTGGTCGTGCAGAAGATGCTGCAACGGGAAGCCTACGCGGGCCCGGGCCGGCCGCCGCTGTCCGTCGCGCCGGACGTGATGGCGCTGTTCGTGCGCTGCGCGTGGCCCGGCAACTTCCGCCAGCTCGGCAACCTGCTGCGCACGGCGGCGGCGATGGTCGACGACGACGGCGAGATCCGGCGCGAGCACCTGCCGGACGATTTCTTCGACGACCTGCGCCGCGACGATACGCGGGCCGATCCGGCCGCGCACGATCCGTCCGCCGCGGCATGGCCCGCGGACGCGCTCCCGGCAGGCGATGCGCGGTTGCAGGATGTCGCCGCGTCCGCGATTGCGGCTGCGCTCGCGCGCCATGGCGGCAACGTGTCCGCGGCGGCGCGCGCGCTCGGCGTGTCGCGCAACACGATCTACCGGAAGATGCCGGCCGCCGACCCGCAGCGCCAGCCGTCCGACGAAAGCTGACGCGCGCCACGGGTTCGCGGCCGCGCGGCCTGTCACAGCCGGTGTGTCAAGTTGCAACACCGGTGTTCAACGATTCAACACCTGTCACCGCCCACGCGCATCGTGCGGCCGTGGCGCCGAACCGCATTCGTGCCAATCGCGTAGGCAAATCGTAAGGATTCCGTCCCGATGCCCGGGCGACCGCCGCGTATCGCTGTCGGGCCGTCGAATTGCGGCCTCGGCACGCTCCTTGCTGAATAGGAACCGACCGCTCGATTGCCGCGGTTGTACGACTCACCGACGCAACTCATCAACTCAATCAGGAGACACATCATGCAGTGGACCACCCCGTCTTACACCGACCTGCGTTTCGGCTTCGAAATCACGATGTACATCGCCAACCGCTGATCGCCGAGCGTGCCGCCCGTCTTGCCGTGATCGGCGCGGGCGGCGTCGGGAGCTGACGCCCATGAAGATCAAGATACTCGGCTCGGGAGCCGGCGGCGGCCTGCCGCAATGGAACTGCAATTGCGCGAACTGTCGCCGCGCACGCAGCGGAAGCGGGCACGTGCTGCCTCGCACACAGTCGTCGATCGCGGTCAGCGACGACGGCATCGACTGGGTCCTCGTCAACGCGTCGCCCGACATCCTTTCCCAGTTGCGCGCGGATCCGGAGCTGCAGCCGGCACGCGCGATTCGCGACAGCGGCATCGCCGCCGTCGTGCTGTGCGACGCGCAGATCGATCACGTGACGGGCCTGCTGATGTTGCGCGAGCGTTCGACGCCGCTGCCGCTCTACGCGAGCGCGCCGGTGCTCGACGACCTGTCGACCGGCTTGCCGCTCGTGCCGCTGCTCGGCCATTACTGTGGCGTCGCCGCGCACACGATCGTGCTCGGCGAGCCATTCACGGTGCCGGCGGCGAGCGGGGTCCGCTTCACCGCGATTCCCGTCGACAGCAAGGCGCCGCCTTATTCGCCGCGGCGTGCGTCGGCCGCGCCCGGCGACAACATCGCGCTGTCGATCGAGGATGTCGCGAGCGGCCGGCGCGCGTTTTATGCGCCGGGGCTCGCGGCCGTCACCGACGACGTGCGCGCGGCGATGGACGGCGCCGATCTCGTGCTGGTGGACGGCACGTTCTGGAGCGGCACCGAGATGATCGACCTCGGCCTGTCGGGCAAGCACGCGGCCGACATGGGGCATCTCGCGCAATGCGCGGAGCACGGGCGGCCCGGCATGATCGACTGGCTCGACACGCTGCCCGCGCGCACGCGCAAGGTGCTCACGCACATCAACAACACGAATCCGATTCTCGATCCGCATTCCGTCGAGCACGCGCACCTGCGCGCGCATGGCATCGACGTCGCGCACGACGGCATGCAATTCCAGGTCTGACCATGAACGCACCGATTCCCGCTACGGCATTGCATCCGACGCCCTGGAGCGCGCCCGAGTTCGAGGCGCGTCTGCGCGCGCTCGAATCGCGCTATCACATCCATCACCCGTTCAACCGCCGGCTCAACAGCGGTGCCTGTTCGCCCACGCAGATCCGCGGCTGGGTCGCGAACCGCTTCTACTACCAGATCAACATCCCGCTCAAGGATGCGGCGATCCTGTCGAACTGCCCCGACCGCGACACGCGGCGCCGCTGGATCCAGCGGCTGATCGACCACGACGGGCAGGGCGACAACGAAGGCGGCATCGAGGCATGGGTGCGCCTCGGCGAGGCATGCGGTCTGACGCGAGACGAACTGTGGTCGCTCGAACACGTGCTGCCCGGCGTGCGTTTCGCGGTGGACGCGTATGTGAATTTCGCGCGGCGCGCGCCATGGCAGGAAGCCGTGTGCTCGTCGCTGACAGAGATGTTCGCGCCGCAGATCCATCTCGACCGGCTCGCGGGCTGGCCGTCGCATTACCCGTGGATCGAGCCGGACGGGCTGCATTACTTCCGCAGCCGCGTGCCGCTTGCGCAGCGCGACGTCGAGCACGGGCTTGCGGTCACGCTGCAGCACTTCACGACGCCGGATGCGCAGCAGCGTGCGCTCGGCATCCTGCAATTCAAGCTCGACATCCTGTGGTCGATGCTCGACGCCGTCGAAAAGGCCTACCCGCTATGAACGCGATCGAAGCTGCCAGCGGCGTGCCGCTGCGCCCCTGTCTCAGGGGCATGTACCGCCTGCAATGGGAGGCGGCCCAGGATGCATACGTGCTCCTCTATCCGGAAGGAATGGTCAAACTGAACCCGAGTGCCGGCGAGATCCTCGCGCGTTGCGACGGCACGCGCGAGCTGGACGACATCATCGGCGAACTCGAGCGCCTGTTCAGCCAGTCGGACCTCGCGACCGACGTGTACCGTTTCCTCGATCATGCGCGACTGCGCGGCTGGCTCGACTGACATGGCCCCCGACACTTCCCGTCCGTCCGCGCCGCTGTGGCTGCTCGCGGAACTGACGTACCGATGCCCGCTGCACTGCGCGTTCTGCTACAACCCGGTCGATTTCGCGACGCACGGCGCGGAACTCGACACCGATGCGTGGCGCACGGTCATCAGCGATGCGCGCGCGCTCGGCGCCGCGCAGATCGGTTTCTCGGGCGGCGAGCCACTGCAGCGCGACGACCTCGAGACGCTCGTCGCGCATGCGCGCGGGCTCGGCTTCTATACGAACCTGATCACGTCGGGCGTCGGGCTGAACGTCACGCGCATCGAGCGGCTCAAGGCGGCCGGGCTCGACCATATCCAGTTGTCGCTGCAGGATTCGACGCGCGAGCTGAACGATTTCCTGACGAGCACGCGCACGTTCGAGCTGAAGCGCGGCGTCGCGCGGCTGATCAAGGCGCACGGCTACCCGATGGTGCTCAACTGCGTGCTGCATCGCTACAACCTGCCGCACGTCGGACAGATCATCGAGATGGCGCTCGACCTCGGCGCCGATTACCTCGAGCTCGCGAACACGCAGTACTACGGCTGGGCGATGGTGAACCGCGACCAGCTGATGCCGACCATCGAGCAGGTGCGCGAGGCGGAGGAAACGGTCAACCGCTATCGCAAGCTGATCGGCGAGCGTTGCAAGATCCTGTTCGTCGTGCCCGACTATTTCGAGCGTCGCCCGAAAGCGTGCATGAACGGCTGGGGTTCGGTGTTTCTCGGCGTCGCGCCGGACGGCACCGCGCTGCCGTGTCATGCGGCGCGGTCGCTGCCGGGGCTCGCGCTGCCGAACGTGCGCGACCGGTCGCTGAAGGAAATCTGGTACGACAGCGACGCATTCAACGCGTATCGCGGCGAGGACTGGATGCGCGAGCCGTGCCGCACGTGCGACGAGCGGCATGTCGATCACGGCGGCTGCCGGTGCCAGGCGTATCAGTTGGCCGGCGACCCGGCGCAGCCCGATCCGGTGTGCGAGAAGTCCGCGCATCACGGCCGGGTCGAGCAGGCCGTGCAATTCGCGCGGCGGCCCGCGCCGCGCGACGAACGACCGCTGGTGTTTCGCAGCAAGGAGAATTCGCTCGCGCAATGTGGAGCGGCCTGCGACTGCTGACACGGCAACGGCAAAGGCCGCGCGGCTAACAAGGCAAGGCAACGCGATGGAAGACGGATCGATAGATATGCACTCCTCTTCATGTCGGCGATGTGGCGCACATGTACGAGGATGGGTGAACGCGGGAAGGCGGGGGCGATGAGCACCGCTGCCTTAGGCGCGCGGCAGGCGACCGGCGTGCGTGGTGCCGCTGGCGATCGGGCACGCCATCGCGGAATTTGCGTCGCGTCGGTTTTCGCAGTCGTATGCGCTCTGCATGCCGCCCTGTTCGTACTGCTCGCACATCAGCAGATCGTACGACGCGAACCACTGCAACGGCAGGTGATGGTGGCGACGCTGATCGCGTCGATGCCGGAGGCGTCGACGATGGCGGCTGCGAAGGCGAAGCCGGTTGCCGCGTCGCGCGCGGTGCAGGAGGCTAGGTCTGCGCCCCGATCGTCTGCGGGCAGTGCGTTGCGGACGAACCGGCAGGTCGCGTCCGGCCGTACCCGCCCGCCGGCGCATGATGCGCCCGTGCCGGCTCCGGCACGGCCAGATCCGTCCCCGCCGGCCGTGGCGCAACGCGATACGTCGCGCGGCGACGCGGCCGCACGGATGCCGACGCAGACATCGACACTGACCCCGACTCAACCCGAATCCCGATCGTCTTCCGTATCTGCGCCGCCGCGCTTCGTCGCGCATCCCGACTGCGCGCTGGTCAAGCCCGACTACCCGCCGCAGTCGCTGCGCCAGGGTGAGCACGGCACCGTGCTCGTCGAGCTGGAGACCGATGCGACGGGGCAGATCGTCGCCGCGCGTGTCGTGACCGGCAGCGGTTATCCGCGTCTCGACGCGGCGGCGCGTGAAGCCGTACTGGCGAGCCGCTGCGCGCCGCATGTGTTCGACGGCGCGCCGGTGCCGACGCGGGCACGCGCGCCGATCGCGTTCAACCTCGACGACTGACAGGACACGTCATCACGACAATCCATGGAATCGAGCACGGATGGACGCAGGGCGACCCGATGATGCGCGCGGTCGCGCTGTTGCTCGTCGCGATGTCGATCGCATCGTGGACGGCGATCGTCATCAAGGCGATCGAACGCGTCGGCATCCGTTGCCGCGCGGTGCGCGCGGAAGCGCGCTTTCGGGGCGCCGGCGGCGCGGCCGGCGCGATGCACACGCTCGGGGAGCAGGACAGTCCGTTCGTCGATCTCGTTCACGCGGTGTCGCGTTGCATGGACGATGCGATGCGGCACCTTCGCCGCACCGCGTCGTGCCGGGGGCTTACTTCGCCGAACTCGCGCTGACCTTCGCGAAGTCCAGGCTGCCGAAGCCCGTATCGTCGTCCCAGCCGGCCTTCGCGGTATAGCCGTGGCTGCTATAACCGTTGTTGCCCGAGGTCACGTCGTGGAGCAGCGACGTATTGGTCGGGAAGTTCTGGTAGAACGCCGACGTCGGCAGGCCGAGGCTGTTGTTATTCGCCGATTCGACCCGCGCCCAGCCGCCGACGAAGATCGGCGATGCGAGGCTCGTGCCGCCGACGAGCTGGTTGGCCTGCCCGTTGATGACGATGTACGCGCCCGTCGATTGCGCGGCGTCGAACGCCACGTCGGGCACCACGCGTTTCGTCACCGTGCTGCCGAGCGCGGCCGTCTGCCAGCTCGGCGCGGTTTCGAACGCGCTCACGCCGCCGCCCGTCGCCCAGATCCGCACGGCGTTGTCGACCGGGTTGCCGTTGCTGTCGAGATCCGCGTACGCGACGCCTTCGTTCCACACGGTTTCGCCGGCCCACGTCGTGGTGCCGGTGGTCGAGAGCGTCGTGCCGCCGACCGCGACGACATACGGCGAACTCGCGGGCGACGACACGCTGTACTTGGACAGGTTGATCGTCGTCCTGACCGACGTGCCGTTGTACGTGCCGATGTAGCCGGGCGCGCCTTGCGGCGACGTCGACCATTGATAGACGCCCGCGTCGCCGGCCGAGACCGAGAAGATCTGGCCCTGCGCGACGGCCTGCTTGAACACCGCGTCGTCGGCGGCGAGCGAGCCGTCCGAGTTCGCGGCGGTTTCGTCGAGGCCGAGCGACACGTTGATGACGGTCGCCTTGTTGTCGGTCACGGCCTTGTTGTACGCCGCGGTCAGCGTCGCGTCGGTGAGGCCGCTGTCGTTGCTGTCGCCGTTCACCGCCGAGTAGAAGATCAGCTGCTTGACGCCGCCGGACGTGCCGATGATGTCCTGGCTGTCGAGATCCCATTCGCCCGGATCGCCGTCGTCGGCCAGCGTGCCCGATCCGCCCGCGACCACGGCCATGTTGACGGTCGGCAGGCCGGCATTCTGCGTGAAGGTGTTCAGGTCGGCGATGGTCTGGGTCATGTCGCCCCAGGTGATGATGCCTACCGTGGTGTTGGTCGCGGCGGGCAGGCCGCTCGCATCGTAGATCTTCGCGAAATCGGTCGGCTGGTGGCCGACTTGTTGCGACGCGGCGGCCGCGTTCTTCGCGATCCTGTTCGGCTCGATGGCGGCGGCCGGCGCGAAGCGGTGGAGCAGGCGGTGCGGCACCGCGGCGTTCTGCAGGCCGAGCACCGCATCGACGACCGGGCCGAGCGACGCCGGGATCAACGCGGCCGAATCGTTCGCGAAGACCGGCTTGCCGCGATAGTTGAAGCGCTTGATGCTCGCGTGGAAGCCGTTTTGTGCGTTGGTCGCGTTGCCGTCGGCGGAGACCAGCGTGTTGTTCTCCGACACCGTGACGTTGCTGAAGCCGTTTGCCTTCAGGTGGGCCACGACGGCCGCGACCTGGTCGTCGGTCGGCGCGAAGCGCGCCTTGAACTGCGCGGGCGTCAGGTACTTGCGGTAGTTCGCGCTGCCCGGCTGGTTGACGTCGCGCAGGAACGCGTCGAGCTGGTCGGTGTTGCGGTTCTTCAGCACCACGGTGACGTGCAGCGGCTGGCTCAGTTCGAGCGGGGTGACGTGCGTGTCGGTGAGCGCCGGCGTGCCGATGCTGTTGAGCGAGTACGCAGGCTGGGCCTGCGTGGCGGCCGAAGCAGCCGCGGCGGGCGCATTCGACAGCAGGAAAGCGGCGGTGCGGGTCGGCACCCAGCTGGTGGCGGCCTGGGCGGGCAGCGGTGCCAGCGTGGCGGCTAGCGCGAGCGGCAGTGCGGCGAGGGCAAAGCGTTGCGAGCGTGTGCGATTGACGTGCTGAGTTCTCTGCATTGTGAGCTCCGAGATTTCGACGAAGAACCGGTGCAGCGCGCGACCCGGATCGCGGGTAGCGGCAGGGCGGCGCATGCAACCTGACGCAAGACCGGACCGACCGGCGTGATTCACGGCGACATGAGTTTTCCTCCCCCTCCCACCATCAAGATCGGAGGCCGGCCCGGGTGTCGGATTCACATATCGCGAACGTCGATCCCGCGCACGGCCTGCTGTCGTGCCGGCTCGCGTCGCAGCAACGGCGCGCGTGCCGGCCATCTGTTTCCCTTCAATCTGCTGTTGCGGATGCTTCACTGCGTTATCACTTAATTAGGAATCCAATGTATAAAATCCGTATAAGCGGGCAATGCATTGTCGAGCGACGACGTGGTGTGCGTGTTTCGTGTGAGGTGCTGCGGGCGAGATCGAATGTCCCGGTCAGCCGGGAGAGATGTCGACATCGTCCTCTTCCGCCAGAAGCGGAACGGGATGACCGGTGAAGCGGGAGCTGTGTGTTGCGAGCGGGTGCTGCGGCTTACGAATCAGCTACTTGTCGTTTGAAACGTAATAAAAACGGAAGTGGATTGTCGGGCCGTTGATTCCCTGATGCGGATTCGATTTCCCGGCGAGATTTCTTGCGGGGAAAGATAACAAGAAAGAAAACGACGAGTCAAACTTTTTTTGATTAGGTTTAAAAAGTTTAGATAATCGCTTCTCAGGGTGTTTTTTATAAACGGGAAACGATGATGTAAGTCGTTCGTCATCCTTGACGAATGAGGCATTGACGCAATGCAGGCGAAGCGCAGGCGTTGCCGAGAACCGGTGCGGCCGCTGTCAGCTGTCCGTTGTCCGTTGTCATTTCGCGGCGGCGTTCCGAAGCCGGATCTCGAGATTTCCTTGTTGGCGTGTGGCGAGAGCGCGCGCGTTCGGCGCAGCGCTCGATTCCCTTCGATTGAAACCAGGCGGATCGCACGCCTGGTGTTGCACGGCATCTTCTTTTCCTTCTTGCCGGCTTTCCTGCTTTCCGCAGCGGCGGCGCGCGGGTCGCGCGCCATGTGCCGCGCATCACGGCCCGGCGATCATCCATCGTCCGCCTTGGCCTGCAATCCCTTCAACCCCTGGATCACGACCAGCAGCGCGCGGCCGTGCTCGTCCGATCCGTCCCACGCGTCGACGATCGCGTCGCGCAACAGGTCGTTGTATTGGCGGCGCGATGGCTCGGTATCGACGCCGTAGAAATTGCATAGCTTATTGAATGGCGCGCTGCGGCGCAGCCGATGCCCGTTCGACAGCCTCAGGCGCGATACGGTCGGCTGGCTGACCCCGGAGAGTCGCGCTATTTCGCTGGACGAGCGTGTATCTGCCAGCAGGCGGCGCAACAGGTCTTGTACGGGAAAATCTTGGTCCGGGGCTTCCATGCGATGCATTATACCTATACAGTTACGGCTGTTGAATGGGCTTGCTGTCACCAGCGAGGCTGTATCCCGAGAAAGTTGATGACACTGAAACACCTCCCACCCACGTTCTGCTGGACCAAGATCGGTACCGAGTCCGGCGAGGAACTGCCGACCGTCGTGCTCCGCAAGGAATGGGAGCGCCGGCTCGGGGGCGGGCGTTTTCTGTGGGGCATCAACCAGCCGCTCGGCAACAGCGCGCAGATCGCCGCGCATCGCACGGGTTCGCTGCTCGCGCTGTTCTCGCCGGTCGCGTCGCGCCCGCGCGCGGGCGAGCGCAAGGACGCGCTGTTGTGGAATGCGTGGATCGACGCGAGCGGGCAGGTGCGGCCGTTGCCGCCGCATACCTTCATCGCGAGCCGCTCGACCTTGCCGTCGGGCCGGCGCCGCGAACAGCACTACGCGCTCGTCTGCGCGTCCTCCACCGCGCTGACGGTCGGCACGCAATTGCGCGTGTTTCCCGATCACCTGCGCAGCGTGAGCACCGGCAAGGCGCTCGGCGCCGCACAGGGCGCGGCCGTGGTCGATTGCGTCGGGCGAGCGAAGGAACAGACGGGCAAGAGCTATCCGCTCGCGCTGTCGGTCGAACTCGAGGCACCGTATTTCGTGCGGCTCGCCCAGCCGTGCGTGCTGAAGGCGCGCGATCTCGCGGAAGTGAACAAGGCGACGCGCGCCGGTGATTTCGATCGCTTCGTCGAACTCGTCGCGCGCTTGCGCGGCCGTTCGCCGACGGACGCCGTGCGCGGCGTCACACGCGATCTGTTCGACGTGCCGCCGATCGAAACGGCGGCCGCGTATGTGGCGCCCACGCACGTGGCGCGCTTGCGCAACCGGCCGGCGGCCGAGCATCCGCGCGATCTCACGGGCGACCTGTTCGACCTGTCGCCGGGCGAAGCGGCCGCGTTCGCGGGCCTTGCACATCCGCGCGTCGGGCGCGCGTGACGAATCACGCGCGGCACGTCGCGCAAGAATTTGTTGCAATCTCGCCATAGCGGAGCGGCGAGTGCGGAGGGACAATCGGCTCGAAGCGCGCTGCGCGGCGGCCGATGCGTCGACGATCGACGGGTCGTGGTTCACGCTGCCGACATGCGCACCACGCACACGGGGCGTCGGCGTGCTTCACACTGCAACCCTGAGGGAGAAGTGTCGATGTCGACCCACATCTGTTCGCGGGAAGCCCGGGCCGCGCAACGCTTCGTCGAAGCAACGCGCAACGTCGATCAGGCCTTTCGCGCCGTGCGCGGCGAAAGCGACGACGACGGTTCGTCGGCCGAATACGCGCGCGCGATGTCGCGCCTCGATCGCGCGCTCGCCGAGCTGGCGCGTGCGCAGGAGTTCTTCGATCGCGTGGTCGGCGCCGATACGACTGCGCACGACAGCTGATTCCGCCGCTTCCATGTATCCGCGCGTCGAGTGACGCGCGCGCCTCTTCATGCCGGGCAGGGCAGTCCGGCATCTCGTTCGTCCCGTTCAGATTTCAGACCTTGCGGCCTTCGGCCGGATAGCCGGGATCGGTATACCCGTGCGTCGATGCGTGCCCCGGCGGCACGATCGACGAACCGTTCGTCGTCCGGGCCGGGTTCGGGCGTCAGCATAGCGATGTCGCTGTCCCGATGCGCATCGGTGCGCAGCCCTGCGATCGTCGAGCCGACGATGCGGTTCTTCATGACCCATGCGAGCGCGAACGCCACCGATGTCGCACAGCGCCCGGCCGCTCGCGTGAAACTGCGCTCGCGCGCGACGGCGATGAAGGCGGGGAGGTCCGCCAGGTTGTCGCGCGGCATGGGAGGTGTCGGGTGGTCGATGCCAGTGCAACGTACCACCGGGTTCAGCGGGCCGCGCGGCGTACGCGTCAGCCCGCGCGCGTCATCTCCGGCACAGCCGGTGCGGGATGGTACGCGTAACCGCGATGCTGGAACGAGGTCGCGAAGAACCGCATCTGGTAGCGGATCGCATTCGCCCAGTAATCCCACGTATGACCGCCGGGCCGCTCCGTATAGTCGTGCGGCACGCCGAGCGCGAGCAGGCGTTCGTGCAGCGTGCGGTTCGAGCCGACGAATGAATCGTCGCGGCCGCAATCGATCGCCAGGTCGAGATGGGCGCGCACGAACGCGCGCGCGCTTTCGACGATCACGTTGCGGTTCCAGAATGACGAATGGCGTTCGGGATCGCCGAACACGTGGTCGATGCCCGGCTCGTCCGCGCAGCAGCGCGGATCGACCGCGCCGCTGATGCTGCCGACCGCGCCGAACGTGTCGGGCCGGTCGAGTGCGATGCGCAGTGCGCCGAAGCCGCCCATGCTGAGCCCGGTGATCGCGCGCGCGTGCTGCGTCGCGATCGTACGGAAATGCAGGTCGACGTAGGACACGACTTCATCGCCGATGAAGGTTTCGTAGCGGCTGCCCGAATCGAACGGGCTGTCGATATACCAGCTTTCGTGGCCGCCGTCGGGCATCACGAGGATCACGTGATAGCGGTCGGCGAGCGCGGCGATGTGCGTGTTCGACGTCCAGTCGGTATGGTCGCCGCCCGAGCCGTGCAGCAGATAGACGACCGGATAGCGTTCGTTGCCGCGGTTGTCGCGCGCGTAATCGTCGGGCAGCACGATCGTCGCCTTCAGTGTCTCGCTCATCGCAGCGCTCGGGATCGCGACGACCCGCGCATGAAACGCGAAGGCAGGGCTCGTGACGGCCAGCAGCAGAAGCAGCCAGAAGGTACGTGCCAGGTGCATCGATCGTTGCATGTGTCGACCCAGTCCGGCGCCGGGCGCCGGGAAAACCCTGTTCCGGTGACTCTAGCAACCGCGCCTTTCAACCAAATTTCGGCGAATCATACGGTTTCGACATTTTCCCCGCCTGACGACCGGAGTTTCCTGCTGCGCCCAGGATGCGCCCGATTGCATCGCGAAACGCATCCGGCCGCTCGGCCGGAATCAAGTGCCCGCAGCCAGCGATCATGTCGAAGCCAGCGCAGCGCGCGAGCGCCCAGTCGGGCACGTGCCAGCCCGTGCGTGAGCGTTCGCCGGCGACGAGCCAGACGGGATGACGCTCGAACACCTGCGCGAGCGCCTGCAGGTAGCCGGGTTCGCCTGTGGTCGCGACGACGGAGCGGCCCATCGCGCGCAGCGTCGATGCAGGCTGATGCGCGAGCCAGCGGCGGGCGTCGTCGAACTGGGCCGGCGACGGCGCGTCGATCGCGCCGCGCAGCCAGCCGGGCGCATCGGCGCGCAGCCCGTCGAGCATCGCATCGGCTTCGTCGGGTGTCATGCGGCCGACCGACGCCGACCAGAACGCATCGTCGAGCGTGAAGTTGCCTTCGACGTTGACGATCCGCCGCACGCATTCCGGGTGCGCATGCGCGAACAGCATCGCGATCGCGCCACCGACCGAGTGGCCGACGACATCGACCGGCTGCGCGCCGAAGTGAGCATCGACGGTTTGGCGCACATGCTCGACCTGGCCGGCAAGCGAGATCGCGTCGAATGGCGCCGCGCGATATGCGCCGTAGCCGAGCAGGTCGGGCGCGAGATGCGGGCCGTTCCATCCGCGCACGTCGAGCGTGCCGATGAAACCGTGAATGAAGACGACGGGCGTGGGCTGGGTCATGGCGCGGGCGGGCAAGGAAGGGGCGGCAATGCGAGTTCGGCGAGCAGTTCGTCGAGTTCGAGCACGTGCGTGCGGTCGTGATCGAGCAGCTCGCGCACGAGTTCGTCGAGCGACATGCGGCGGATGCCGTCGCGCAGCCCGCAGCGTGCGAGCTGCGCGGGATCGAGCGCGGCGGCGACTGCGCACAGCGCCGCGCGGCCCGTGCGGAACGCCGCGACCGCCGCGTCGAGCGGCTGCGCGAGATAGTCGCGTTGCGCGGCGAGTGCGGTGCCGTCGACGGAGGCGATCACCGGCAGGTCGAGCGTGCGTACGGCGTCGATGCGCTCGGCGAACACCGCGTCGAGATCCCGCAGGTGGCACGCATGCTCGACGAGCGAGAAGCCCGTGCCGTCGGGGCGGCGCGTCCGCAATGCGGCCGGCACGTGCGCCGCATACGCGGCGAGCCGATCGGGCAGTTGCGCCAGCGCGGCGACGACACCGGCGAACGGCAGCAACTGCGGATGCGCGCTGAACACCGCGCCGTAACTGAACAGCGTGCCGCCGAGCCGCCCGCGCGCCTGCACGACGTCGTGGCCGTGACGGCGCATGACGTCCGCGACCATCGCGCCGCAGAACTGGCGGGCCGTCGTGTCGGTTTCGATTTCAGGGAATTTCAGCGCGATCTCGTGCTGGATCGCGCCGATCGCGGCGACGCCCACGCGCGACAGCGCCGCGAATTCGACGTAGCGCTCGGGTTGAGCGATCAGTGCTTCGAGCTGGGCGCCGAGCGCGGTGGTGCGGAAGCGGTCGAAACGGGAATGCATGATGGAAGGCGCTCACCGGGTAACGTATCAAAACGATACGTTACCCGGTGGGGAGCGTCAACCGGGGAAGTCGGGCGATGCGCGGCATCACTCCTTGCCGGCGCCCCTGGCGGCCTGTTCGATCAGCTTCGCGACTTCGGCCGGATGCGAGATGTAGGCCACGTGGCTCGACTTGAGTTCGATCGTCTTGCTTCCGGCGCGTTGCGTCATGAAGCGTTCGAGCTCGGGGTTGATCGCGCGATCCGCGGAGGCGACCACCGCCCAGCTCGGTTTCGTCCGCCATGCGGCGTGCGTGATGGGTACACCGAACGACTGCGCGGCCGGCGTGACTTGCGAGATCGCCATGAATTTCGCTTCGGCGGCCGGCACGTCGGCCGCGAAGTCGGCGTGGAACGACGCTTCGTCGAAATACAGGTGGCCGTCTTCGGTGGCCTTGATCGCCTTCGTCGCGGGCGGCGTCTTCTTGGTGAGGTCGAGCGGGCTTTCGCCGGTGTCGGGCTGGAACGCGGCCACGTAGACGAGGCCCGCGACCTTGTCGTCGTTGCCGGCTTCGGTGATCACCGCGCCGCCGTAGCTGTGGCCGACGAGGATGCTCGGGCCGTCCTGCGCGTCGACGACACGCCGGGTCGCCTTCACGTCGTCGTCGAACGACGTTTCGGGTTGCTGAACCACCGAAACCTTGTAGCCGTCGCGCGTGAGGATGTTCGAGACGGCTTGCCAGCCCGAGCCGTCGGCGAAGTAGCCGTGAACCAGTACGACGTTCTTGACGGGGGCCGCGACGGCCGCATGCGAACCGAGTGCGGCGGCGGACAATGCGAGTGCCGCGGCGATCTGGCGGACTTGGGAAAAACGCTTCATTTTCATTCTCCAGAAGGAAGACAGGGTAGAAACCGTCGAATATCGACAGCTATCTCGTTCTGCCGATGTGTTCATCCTACTAGTAGGTAGGGTGAGATGCAATGAAAAATCACGGCTGGAAAAGAGTATCTCAGGGCGGTAAACTATCCCTGTTTTTCATCCGACTAGATGGTAGGCAGATATGACGGTAACGGGGGACAGTACGGCGGGCCGCATTCTCGAGGCCGGGCGGCAACTGATCATGCGGCGCGGCTACAGCGGGTTCAGTTACGCCGACATCGCCGACGCGATCGACATCCGGAAGGCGAGCATTCACCACCACTTCCCGACGAAGGCGGACCTGGCGGTCGCCGTGCTGCAGCAGTCGCAGGCGAAATTCGATGCCGACATGGCGCTGCTCGACGCGAGCGGCGCCGACGCGCTGGTGCAGATGCGCGCATACATCGGCTACTGGGAACGCTGCATCGCGGACGACAGCGCGCCGTTCTGCGTGGCCGGCATGCTCGGCGCGGAGCTGCCGGCGCTGCCTGACGAAGTCGCGCGGGCCGTAAAGGCGCATTTCGACGACCTTGCCGCATGGCTGGTGCGCGTGCTCGAGGCAGGGGTGAAAGACGGCATCGTGCAGCCGGACGTGTCGGTGCAGACCGAGGCCGCGACGTTCGTGGCGCTGGTCTATGGCGCGATGCTTGCCGCGCGGGCGTACGGCAATGCCGGGATGTTCCGGGACGTGACCGGCGGGGCGGTCGAGCGGCTCGCGGTGCCGCGCAAACGCGCATGAGCCGCGCACACTCAAAAAAGCAGGGCGGCGCCCGGCGGTCATGTGAAACCGTCCGGCGCCGCCCGTCTCACGCGTGTTTCCCCGCCTCCGCTTGCGCACTCTGCCGAGCTTTCAGTTCCTGCAGCTCGGTCGTGAATGCCGGACTGAAATCCTCGGCCTCGAACAGCGGGCGGATCTCGATGTCGGAGTCGCCGGGCATCGGGTTCGGGCAGCGCTTCACCCATTCGACCGCTTCTTCCATCGATTTCACCTGCCACAGCCAGAAGCCGGCGACGAGTTCCTTCGTTTCAGCGAACGGGCCGTCGATGACGGTGCGGTTCCTGCCGGCAAAGTGCACGCGCTTGCCGCGCATGCTCGGGTGCAGCCCGTCGGCGGCGAGCAGGATGCCGGCTTTCGCCAGTTCTTCGTTGAACCGACCCATCGCGGCGATCATTTCGGGGGCGGGCATCCGGCCGGATTCGGAATCGGCGGTGGCCTTGACGATTACCAGGACGCGCATGGTCGTATCTCCTTCAAGGGAATGAGGGGGCGCCGCCGGCCGCGCCGACGGCAAAACGATCGGTTACGACAACACGACGCGCGACGGCGACGCGAATCGACATCGGTTCCGACGAATATTCGGGGATGCCCGCGCCGGCGGGCGATGCGGCGGAGCCCTGTGCCAAAACTGGTATGCTGATCCCCACCACGTTCACGCGGAGGGTGCCATGGCTGCTAAGGAAGTGTCGAAGAAGAAGTACCTGAAAATCCTGAACAAACGCCTGCGCGCGGAACCGGAGGCCCCGGCCGGCGCATCGTTTGTCTTTTTCCCGCTGGGTGCGAAAGCGAAGAACGCGACGGGTGTCGTGTCCGGCGACGCGCGCAGCAAGCGCGAACTGGCGGTGATGGCCGCGGTCCAGCGCAAGGCGGCCGAAGAGTTCGTCGTCGCCGGCGCCTGACCGGAGCCAGCCGGACCGTCGTCGGGTGGCCGCCTCCACGGCTTACGCGGCGGCGGCCTCGCAATGTGCGATCGCGCCGGCGAGCACGCGCGGGATGTCGTGTGTGATCGGGCGCGAATCCTGTCAGTTCACGCAGCGGCCGGCACGGCGCTGAGCGCCATGCCGGCCGGAACGCACGCCCGGGTCGTCGATTCGGCGCTCAGGACATCTTGTCGGCCGCTGCCGCATACCGGCCGCCGCCGCCCGCTTCGTCGCCTGCCGCGAGCTGTTCCAGCGCGAGCCCCTTCGTCTCGATACCGAGCGTCCACACTGCAATTGCCGCCGCGACGAACGACAGCGCGCCGAGCGTGAACACGCCGCCCTGGCCGAACACCGGCAGCACGACGCCGACCACATAAGGCCCGATCAGCGAGCCGACGCGCCCGATCGCCGATGCGAAGCCCGACCCCGTCGCACGCGCACCCGTGCCGTACAGTTCGGGCGTGTACGTGTACAGCGCGGCCCACATCCCGAACAGGAAGAACTGCATCGCGAGGCCGGTGACGATCAGCAGCGTCGTGCTGCCGCCGTACAGCGCGCTCTGGCCGTATGCGTATGCCATCGCACCGCCGCCGATCAGCGACGCGATGCAGGTCGGCTTGCGCCCCCAGCGTTCGACGAGCCACGCGGCGCACAGGAAGCCCGGCACGCCGCCGAGCGAAATCAGCACCGTGTAGAACACCGATTTCGTGACCTCGAAACCGGCCTGCTGCAGCAGCGCGCCGAGCCACGACGTGAGGCCGTAGAAGCCGAGCAGCGCGAAGAACCACAGCAGCCACACCATCACCGTGCGGCGACGATACACGCCGCTCCAGATCTCGCGCAGCGCGCCGTGGCCGCGTGCCACGACCGGTTCCGCAAGCCGCGACGGCGGCGGCAGCGTCGTGACGCCGGCCGAGCGCATCACCTTCGCCTCGATCGTGCGCATCACCGTGTCGGCTTCCGTGTGCCGGCCCGCATGCTCGAGCCAGCGCGGCGATTCGGGCACGATCCGGCGCACGACGAGCACGAACACGGCGGGAATCGCGAGCAGCGCGAACACCGTGCGCCAGCCGAACTGCGGCAGCACGAAATACGCGACGATGCCGGCCGTGATGAAGCCGAGCGGCCAGAAGCCGTCCATCAGCGCGATCAGGCGGCCGCGCTTCTCGGTCGGCACGAATTCGGACAGCAATGTTTGCGCGACCGGGAATTCCATCCCCATCCCGATCCCGAGCAGCACGCGGTAGACGATCAGCGCGTCGACGCTCTGCGCGGTCGAGCACAGGTAGGAGGCCGCGCCCCACAGCACCATGCTCCACTGGAATACCGGCCGGCGGCCGAAGCGGTCGGCGAGCAGGCCGGCCACGGCCGCGCCGAGCACCATCCCGAAGAAGCTCGCGCTCGCGACGAGGCCGGCGGCCGCGGTCGACAGGCCGAACTCCTTGCGGATCGAGCCGAGCACGAACGTCATCGTGCCGAGGTCGACCGAGTCGAAGAAGAACGCAATCGCGATGATGAAGAAGATCCGCTTGTGATAGCCGGAGAACGGCAGGCGTTCGAGCCGGGCGGCGGCGGAGGCGGGAGCGGTGGCGGCGGGCATGGCGTCCTCTGAAATGAAAAGGGGCCGCGAAGCGCGTGCTTCGCGGCCCCGATGCTTCGTCTTCAGTAGACGCGACCACAAAATGCCGCATCAGAGGAAAAACGCCGCCTGCTTGCCCAAATGCGTCATCGGCGGCGGCGCGGGGTGCGGCCGCTTTGCATCAGTTCTTCAGCTTGTAGCCGGTGCGGAACATCCACGCGACGATCGCCAGCAGGATCACGAGGAACAGCCCGGTCGCGGCGAGGCTGATCCACACGTGCACGTCGGCGAGCCCGTAGAACGACCAGCGGAAGCCGCTGACCAGGTAGACGATCGGGTTGAACAGCGTGATGACGCGCCACGCGGGCGGCAGCATGTCGACCGAGTAGAAGCTGCCGCCGAGGAACGTGAGCGGCGTGATGATCAGCAGCGGCACGAGCTGCAGCTTCTCGAAGCTGTCGGCCCAGATGCCGATCACGAAGCCGAACAGGCTGAACGTGACCGCCGTCAGCACGAGGAACAGCACCATCCAGAACGGATGCAGGATGTGCAGCGGCACGAACAGGCCGGCCGTGGCGAGGATGATCACGCCGAGCAGGATCGACTTCGACGCGGCCGCGCCCACATACGCGATCACGATCTCCCAGTACGACACGGGCGCGGAGAGGATCTCGTAGATCGTGCCCGTGAAGCGCGGGAAGTAGATGCCGAACGACGCGTTCGAGATGCTCTGCGACAGCAGCGACAGCATCACGAGCCCCGGCACGATGAACGAGCCGTAGCCGATGCCGTTCACATCGCTGATGCGCGAGCCGATCGCGGAGCCGAACACGACGAAATACAGCGACGTCGAGATCACCGGCGCGATGATGCTCTGCATCAGCGTGCGGCGCGTGCGGGCCATTTCGGCGCGGTAGATCGCGCGGATTCCATGCAGGTTCATGCGTCAGGCTCCTTGCTGCACGCCGTTGCGGCGGTTGTCGATCAGGCTGACGAAAATGTCCTCGAGCGAGCTCTGCGTCGTATGCAGGTCGCGAAAACCGATGCCGGCCGAACCGAGCGCGTTGATCAGCGTCGCGATGCTTGCATCGTCGCGCTGCGAGTCGTACGTGTAGACGAGCGCTGTGCCGTCGTCCGCGCGTTCGAGGCCGAACGGCGCGAGCGCGGGCGGCACGTCCGCGAGCGGGTGCTCGAGCTGCACGGTGAGCTGCTTCTTGCCGAGCTTGCGCATCAGCTCGCGCTTCTCCTCGACGAGCACGAGCTCGCCGCCGAGGATGATGCCGATCCGGTCGGCCATTTCCTCGGCTTCCTCGATGTAGTGCGTGGTCAGCAGGATCGTCACGCCGCTTTCGCGCAGCGAATCGACGAGCTTCCACATGTCGCGGCGCAGCTCGACGTCGACGCCGGCCGTCGGCTCGTCGAGGAACAGGATGCGCGGCTCGTGCGACAGCGCCTTCGCGATCATCACGCGGCGCTTCATGCCGCCCGACAGCGTCATCAGCTTGTTGTCGCGCTTGTCCCACAGCGACAGCGCCCTCAGCGTCTTCTCGATATGCGCGGGATCGGGCGCCTTGCCGAACAGGCCGCGGCTGAACGACACGGTCGCCCAGACGGTTTCGAACGCGTCGGTCGTCAGTTCCTGCGGTACGAGGCCGATCATTTCGCGGGCCGCGCGGTAGTGATCGCGGATGTCGTGGCCGCCGACCGTCACGCGGCCCGAGGTCGGCGTGACGATGCCGCAGATCGAGCCGATCAGCGTCGTCTTGCCGGCGCCGTTCGGCCCGAGCAACGCGAAGATCTCGCCGGGGCGGATGTCGAGGGTCACGTGCTTCAGCGCCTGGAAGCCGGACGCGTAAGTCTTGGAGAGGTCGGAGACGGAAAGGATCGGTTGCATGCTCACGGATGGCGCGGCCGGCCGGCGCAACGGTGTGCGCCGCGCGTGCCCGGCGCCGCCGCCGCTGCGAAGCGGCCGGGACCGGGGACGGCATGGCGAACGGGCGTCATGTCGAACGGCGTTGTGGTGCGGGATCGCGGGATCGCCATATTAGCAATCGACAGATGGAAATGCATTCTCGTGGAAAGGGCGAGCATTACCGGTGCCGGATTGGCGCGAATTGGCGGCGCATTACCCAATAACGTGGTGATTTATTTGCGGCTTGCGAACAATGAGCGCCATTTTCCGCGAACAGGGGGGCGATCGCGTGTCCGCCCGGATGCGGCGCGGCCGGCCGGCCGACTGTGCTGCCTGAAGCCCGTCGCGCCGTACCGGGACGGCGTGTGCCGCGCTCGCGATAATGCGTTCCTTTCATCGTTTACGGAGCGAAACGCATGTCTTTGATCGATTTCAAATCCGTGGCGGCCGCGCAGGCCGTCGCGTGGAAATCCACGATCGTCGGCGAGGTCGGGCCGGCCAGGATCAAGGTGCTGCGCATGGATGCGCAGGCTTACGAAGCGGAAGTGCACGACTACAACGAGGGGCTGCTGGTGCTCGACGGCCGGATGATGCTCGAGGTCGGGGGCGAGACGGTCGTCGTCGAGGCCGGGCAGATGTACCTGGCGCTCGCCGGCACGCCTCACGCGGTGCTGCCGGGCAGCCACGGCACGCTCGCGATCGTCGACGTATGAGGTTGCGCCGCAGCATGCGGGCGGAGCGTCGAGGGCCGGCAGGCAAGGCAGAGCGTGGATCGGCCATGGTTATTCAAACGCGTGTTACACGGGCCATGTATTTGTCTGAGCAAATAAATTGAAGGCTGTTTGAAAATCTGTCAAATCCCCGGCACGCACTGCGATTGCGCGGTTTCGGCCGTTTGGAACTCTGCATCCATTTACTTGTAGGAATCGTCCGATCATAGTCTCGTCAAACGACGCATCACGATAACGAATCAAGCGTACGGATGGAGACCAATTGATGAGACGCCTATCCGCGGGGCCAGTCGGACTGCCGTTTCCCGTTTTTTCGCTGAACGCAGGCGCGATGCAGGTCGCGTACCTGCGTTGTCATATCGCCGTGTAGCGGCGAACCACATCCCGTTTCGATTGTTCTCACGGCGCCGTGCCGCATGACGGCGCCGCGGGAGAGCGCTTGCCTGCCGCCGCGGCGCGTGCCGCATTTGCCTGACCGGCATCGCGGCAACCTGGCGCACACCGTCATGCGCCGCGCGTTCGTGCGGCGGCGCGATACCAACCGGCGGGCCATGCAGCCTGTCCGGACGAGACTTGTCGTACCTGAAAAGGAGGGGTTGATGATTTGCATTCCTGAATGGCGGAAAGCGATCCTGTCGTGCGCGGTCATCGCTTTGCCGTTCGTCGCCGGTTGCGGCGGCGGCGACGATCCGGGGCCGATCAACGTGCCGCAGTGCTCGGGGAGCGCGTGCGGGCCGAGCGGTTCCGTCACGACGCCGCCCGTCGTCACGAAGCTGTGCCCGGACGCGCTCGACTACACGACGACGTACACGGGTGGCGCAGGCAGCGGCGAGTACGTGAAGGTGAAGTTCGACACGACGAAGATGACTTACCAGATGCAGTTCATCGAATCGTCGGTGCCGACATCGGCAGGGCAGGTCAACAACACGCGCGCCGGCCTGACGATCAGCGGCGCGTTCCATCATCCGACCACGCTCCCGACCGCCGAGCAGAACCGCTGTGCGTTCGTGCTCGACAGCGGCGCGACGAGCGACGGCGCGTATTCGGTGACGATCAACCGTGCGGATCCGCCGATGCTGTTCGTCGGCAATGGCGTGGTGGGCGGCGGGATTCCGGGGGCGACGATTGCGTTCGCCGGTATCCCGCTGCTCCCGGGCATCACGCTCGGCGTCGTACCGTCGCGCACCTTCGATTTCTATCCGTTCATCGGCTTCACCGACACCGAAACCGACTTCACGAAAGTGGCGGGCAACTACAACGAGGTCGGCATCCATCTGTCGCCGATCGGCGGTGATGGTCAGAGCCCGACCGGGCCGGTCGGCTGGGAGCCCGACGTCGTCAACTGGAATCAGACGTTCAATGCGGACGGTTCGTGTTCTATCACGCCGGGCAGCGACTACTCGTGTCAGACGACCGGGACGCCGTGGGCGCAGCGCAAGAACGCGGACGGATCGGCAGACAATGTATTCGTGAGCAATCCGGTGGGGCAGGGGTATCCGATCGCGGGGCAGGGCTCGACGCTGATCATTGCACCGAGTCAGGCGAAAGGCATCATGATCGTCGGCAGGCTGAACGGCGTACTTGTGCCGATCGTGATTCGTGTCGGCTATACGCACGTCGATACGGTCAATCTGTTCGCATCGGTCGCCGATGCCGAAGTCGGCATCTCGATGCTGGCGTCGACGAAAGCGATTGCCGCGAACTCCCTGAAGGGGGGGTATATCGGTGCGACCAGCGCATCCGCATGCGGCGTTGTGACATCCAGCGGTCAGGCGAACAAGGTGACGTCGCCGGGGCCGAGCTTCAACCCGAACATGCCGCACCCAGACCTGCCCGGCGTCTTCACCAATAACACCTTCTATTCGGTAGCAGGCAGTTGCGATGACGGCACGGCCGTCTCGACGATGGCCGCGAACTATACGTCCACGCTGTTCCAGGGCAGTACCGCGGCGTTCATCGATCCGCAGACGTCGGGGGTGACCTCGCAGTTCGGGCTCGACTACACGCAGGCGACGCCCGGCAAGATCAAGGTCACGGCCACGCAGGACTTCAACGCGAAGGGCCCGAGCGGCAACGTGGCGATTTTCAAGAAGGGCGACACGGGCTGGCTCGTGACGGCCGGCAATGTCTACGCGATGGTCGTCAACAACAGCCAGGTCAACCCGTTCTTCACGGTCGGCGCGTTCGTCCAGTAACCCTGTATTGAACACGTAACACCGGCGGCGCATGCGTCGCCGCCGGCGAATCGAATTTCAAGAGGATTCCTATGAATGTGAAGAAATGGATGGCCGCGGTGTCGCTCGCGCCCGTGCTCGCCGCGTGCGGCGGAGACGGCGACCCGCCGCCCGCGCCGGTGGTCCGGCTGTGCCCGCAGACGATCGACTACAACACGGTGTTCATCGGCGGTTCGGGATCGGGCGAACTCGTGAAGGTGCAGCTCGACACGACGAAGATGACGTACCGGATGACCTATCTCGCGTCGCCGGTGCCGACCACGACGGGCACCGTGCAGCCGACGCGCGATACTGCGCCCGCCAATGTGGTCGACGGCACGCTGGCCGACGAGACGGGGCTGCCGACGGTGAAGCTGAACCAGTGCACGTTCCGGATGCAGAACGCGAGCCTCGACCCGAGCCGCCCCGCGCGACTGTTCCTCGGCGAAGGCGTGCTGGGCGGCGCGATCCCCGGCGCGACGATCCAGTTCGACGGCGTGATCGGCGTCGGCAAGATCCCGAAGACGACGTTCCCGTACTACCCGTTCATCAGCTTCTCGTCGCTGGAAACCGACCTGACGAAGATCGCCGGGAAGTACAACCAGCTCGGCTACCACCAGGTGCCGTCGCAAAGCTTCCAGCCGGTGGCGCTCGACCAGCAGGTGACGATCAACGCGGACGGCAGCTACGTCGAGACCGACAACTTCGGCAAGAAGAACGGCGGGCAGCCGCTCGCGTCGAGCGCGACCGTGAACCAGCCGTTCACGCTGCGTCCGGATGCGCCGGCGTTCCAGTCGCTCAACTACCTGCCGCAGATTCCGCCGACGCTCGCGGCGGTCGATCCCGCGAAGGCCGGCAAGGGGATCCTGATCGTCGGCAAGCTGCGCAACCAGCTCGTGCCGATCTTCATCCGCACCGGCGCGGCGAATGCGGACCTGACGCAGGGCTCGCCGAGCGCGGACGACGAATCGGGCATCTCGTTCCTGAGCCCGCAGACGGCGATCACGCAAGGCTCGCAGAACGGCGAGTACACGGGTGTCGACAGCGCGTTCAACTACCGCGCGACCGCGCTCGTCGGCGCGCAGGCCACGCTGCTCGATCCGTTCAATGCGTCGCAGGCCGCGCTCACCCGCGCGCTGAACCTCGATTTCACGCAGAAGGTGCCGGGTGTCGTCACGACCGTGCATGCGGATGCGGCGTCGGGGCCCGCGACCGGCAAGTTCGTGTTCACCGGCGGCGTGTTCGGGTTCCTCGACATGAACGATACGAGCAATCCGTACTTCACGGTCGGCGCGTTCGTGCAGTAACGCAAGCCCGGATGGAGACACGGCGGCGCCGCGCGAAGGGGCGCGGCGCCCGGACAGAACGAGAAGGAGACTTCATGAAGAAGCTGATTGTCGCGGGTGTCGTCGCAGGCATATCGACGCTCGCATCGGCCCAGCAGGCGGGCGACAACGTCGCGACGCTGGGCTGGTTGCACATCATGCCGCAGGATTCGACCAACGGGCTCACGACGAATCTCGCCGGCATGCCGATCAACGGGCCGCTGCGCCTGCCCGGGTCGTTCACGTCGCCCGGCACGAGCCTGACCGTCAACAACGCCGATACGGTCGGCCTGACGCTCACGCACTTCTTCACCGACCACATCGCGGTGACGTCGGTGCTCGGCGTGCCGCCCGAGTTCACGCTGACCGGGCACGGCACGATCAAGCCGCCGGGCCCGTCCGGCGCGCTGGGCAGCGTCAACATGGACAACCCGGCCAACCAGCCGGCCGTGAAGAACGCAAGGCAGTGGAGCCCGACGATCATTCTGCAGTACTACTTCAATTCGCCGACGGCGAAGTTCCGCCCGTTCGTCGGGATCGGCGTGGCCTACAGCTGGTTCAGCAACATCGAACTGAACGGCAACTTCGCGAAGGACATCAACGAAAACCTCGGCAGCGTGCTCGCGGCGGGCGCCGGCAAGCCGGGGCCGACGTCGGTCGAGGGCAAGGCGTCGTCGTCGTTCACGCCGGTCTACAACGTGGGCGCGAGCTACGCGATCGACAAGCACTGGGGGCTGACGGCAACGCTGACGTACATGCCGCTGAAGACCTACTCGTCGCTCGTGATCAAGGCGGCCGACGGTTCGACGCTCGCCACCACGCGCACACGGTTGAAGGCGGATCCGCTGATCACGTTCGTCGGGATTTCCTACAAGTTCTGAGCCGTCCGGCGCGCATGACGCGCACCGGCGGCTTCCTGCGACCGTCGGGCCGGAACGATCCGGCCGGGCGGTCGCGTTCCTGGCGGCGTGCCGCCATTTGTGAAGAGAGGGGGCAGTTCAAATGAGCATTCGCAAAATCGTATCGCTTGTTGCTGCAGTGGCTTTCACCGCGGTTTCGGCCGCGCCTGCTTTCGCAGTCACCGTTTCGCGGGCTGATGGTCAGCCGATGAACCCGAATGGCGAGCCGTTCTCGGCGACCGGGCTCACGAACCTCAGCAAGGGCGCGATCAGCGCAGGCTGTACCGCGACGTTCAACGGCACGATCACGTCGACCGGCATCGTCAACATCACGTCGACGACGTTCTCGGGCGGCGCGACATGCTCGCTGATCAACGGCAGCGCGAGCAGCACTTCGCCGTGGACGGGGCAGGCCGACAGCACGACGCAATTGTCGATCAACAACGTGAAGGTGAACGTCACGCTGCTCGGCACCTGCGGGCCGAGCAAGGTTGTCACGACGTGGAGCGATACGAACTCTTCGCTGACGTTCAATAACGCCACGCTGACGCCGGATTGCACGGTGGGCGGCACGGTGCTGACGTCGCCGAAGTTCCACGTGCAGTAAGCGTCGCGGATCGAAGCGGGTACCCGCCGCGCGCGAGGGCCGTGCGACAGGTGCGGCGGGTATTCGCGGTTTCGATGGGTTCGTGCCGTCGCGTGCATGGGCGCGACGGCCGGATTCATTCGGCAGAGCGGTCGCGTTTCTCGTGTAAGGCCGCCATATATAAAGAGAGAGGCCGTACAGATGAACATTCGTCAAATTGCATCGCTTGTTGCTGCAGTGGCATTCACCGCAGGTTCGGCCGCGCCTGCTTTTGCAGTGACCGTTTCGCGCGTGGACGGCCAGCCGATGAATCCGAACGGCGAGCCGTTTTCCGCGTCGGGGCTCACGTCGGTCCAGAAGGGAGCGTTCAGTCCGATCTCCTGTACGACGACGGTCAACGGCACGGTCACGCCGACCGGCATCATCAACATCACGTCGACCCAGTTCACCGGCGGCACATTGTGCGTGTTGTTCACCGGTAGCGCGAGCAGTGCGGCGCCATGGACGGGAAACGTGGACAGCACGACGCAAGTGTCGATCGACAACGTGAAGCTGGACATGCGGGTGCTCGGTACTTGTGGACCGAGCAAGGTCACGGTGGCGTGGAGTGATCCGGACTCGCGGCTGACGCTCAACAACGCCGTGCTGACGCCGGATTGCACGGTGAACGGCTGGATCATGACGTCGCCGAAGTTCCACGTGCAGTAAGCGTCGAGAGTCGAAGCGGGGAACTCGCCGTTCACGAAGGCCGTGCAGGATGTACACGGGTTGCCGCTTCGTCGATGCGCTCGAGCCGTCTTCCGTATCAGCGTGACGACAGGCTGGCCGCACGTATCGCGATCCGATGCGTGTGGCGTTGCAGGATCGGTACGGCGTACCGCGCCATCCGATTCGACTGAATTACCACTATTCCAAATTGGCCAGAACTATCCCGGAAGACCCATGCTTACCGATCCAGCAAAGTATGGCGATGCCCGCGGCGCGACGCCTGACCGGCTGCGCACGGCCGCGTGGCTGCAGTACCTGATCGAACATCTCGACGCTGCCGCTTGCGTAGCGATGGCGGCCGATGCCGGCGACACGACCGTCGCCGCGTCGCAGGCGATACGCATGCGGACAGGCGCGAATCTGTCTCGTGACGCAACTGCCGTGCTTCACGGGCTCGCGCCGTGGATCGCATCGGACGGCAGCGCCTGTGCATGCGACCTGACCGACCCGCACGGCGCATGCTCGCATGTGCCTTCGATGCAGCAGCTCGCCGAAGCCGAACGCAGTTGTCCCGGCTCGCGAGCCGTGTTCGAAACAGCAAACGGCGTGATCGATGCGTGCGCATTCGACGATCCCGATGTCGGCTGGGCCGCACTCGAGCGGATTGCCAGCGGTCTCGAATGCAGCGGGGGGGATGCCGGCACATGCACCGCACATGAGACGGGCGTGCAGGGCGACACGCTGCCTGCGAAGAACCTGAGAGACAGGCTCGCCGTCATCGCGGCGGCGAGCGGAGAAACGTCGACCCTGCCGGGCGCCGTCATCGACGCGATCGTGCTGCGTGTATGCGGGCCGCGCGACGATGCATCGCGCATCGACGAGATGGCTGCGCTCGTGACGTTCTCGGCCGTGCTCGCCGCCGGCAACGGGATCTCCATTGCCGCGTATGGCGGTGAGCACAACCTCGTCGCGCGGGCGATCCGCACGCATCGCGCCGATCTCGCGTCGGTGGACGGGCTGCTCGCGGCGTTATCCGTATGCAGGCTGGATCGACTCGTCGGCGCGGGCAGCTTTTGGGCTTACTACGCGCTGGCGGGCATCGTGATCGAAGCGCCGGACGTCGTGCGCGAAATCGGTCGCCGCTTTCATGGCGACGAGTGGCAGGCGTGGCTCGATCACGTGCTCGCGTGGCCGGCGGTCAGCCGCTTCGGGCCGAAGGAGGACGTCGCGTTCGATCACCTGCGTGGCGCAATGAGCCTGACATCGCGATGGAATCCGATCGTCCGCGGGAAGCGGATGCGGAAGCGGGCCGGTGTAGCGCCCTGATTCCACGAGCAAGGGGGCAAGGCCGGCTGACGCGCCAGCTTTCCCGAAGCCTCTTTCGAAGTAATCCGCAAGGATGCCAAACGATTCGCGTACGCGCATCCTGATTCGCGCGCCATGCCGGACCCCGTTCGCACACGCGAACGGGCATCGGGCGGCAGCGCGCCGAGCCGTCATGCCGTCACCAGTCCACACTGGCCGCACACCGCACCATCCATCCCGCCTGCGCCCCCCGATTCCGGCGCCATCGCCCGAACGCAGTATGATTCCGCAGACGATGCCGGCGACCGCTTCGACGTCACAGCCCGCTCGCGTCGCCGAAGAATTGCCAAGCTTGCTGTAAGCCGGACGCAAACAGCCGCCGTGTGAGAGCGCCGCCGCGAACCCGCGTTCCGACCACCTTCATCGAAACGGTCAGTCAGATGTCAAAGCAAAACAAGAAGATCCTCCTCCTGAGCGTCAGCGCCGGCGCCGGCCATACCCGAGCGGCCGAGGCGATCCGCGCATTCGCCGACCATCATCCCGCCGGCATCGAAGCCACCCACCTGGACGTGATGGATTTCGTGTCCACCGGCTTCCGCAAGCTGTACACCGATCTCTACATCAAGCTCGTCAGCAGCCAGCCGGCGCTGTGGGGCTACCTGTACCAGAAGACGGACGAAGTCGATCCCGCCGCCCCGTCGCAGAAGATCCGGCGTGCGATCGAACGGCTCAATTGCCGGGCGCTGCTCGCGGAGATCGAACGCCAGCGCCCGGACGCGATCATCTGCACGCACTTCCTGCCGGCCGAGCTGCTGTCGCGCGAGATCCGCAAGGCGCGCGTCGACACGCCGGTGTGGGTGCAGGTCACCGATTTCGACCTGCACAGCATGTGGGTCGTGCCGAACATGCGCGGTTATTTCGCGGCCAACGACGAGATCGCGTGGCGCATGCATGCCCGCGGCATGGCGCCTGAAACAGTGCACGTCAGCGGCATCCCGATCATGCCGGCGTTCGGCCAGCCGCTCGATCGCGCGGCCTGCGCGGCCGAGTACGGCCTCGATCCCGCGCGCCCGACCTTCCTGATGATGTCCGGCGGCGCGGGCCTCGGCGGGCTCGACGTGCTGGCGGCGCGCCTGCTCGGGATGGACGCCGACTTCCAGCTGATCGCGCTGGCCGGCAAGAACCAGGCGATGCTCGCGTCGCTGCAGGCGCTCGCCGCGCAGCATCCGGGCCGGTTGTTTCCGCAGGGCTTCACGCAGCAGGTCGAGCGCCTGATGGCCTGCGCCGACCTCGTCATCACGAAGCCGGGCGGCCTGACGACGTCCGAATGTCTCGCGATGCAGTTGCCGATGATCGTCAACTCGCCGATTCCGGGCCAGGAAGAGCGCAATGCGGATTTCCTGCTCGAACAGGGTGTCGCGCTGAAGGCGATCGACGACGACGCGCTCGTCTACCGGATCCGCGCGCTGCTGCAGGCGCCGGAGCGTCTCGCCGACATGCGCCGCCGCCTCGCGCCGCTCGGCCGGCCGCTTGCCGGCCGCTTCGTGCTCGATCGCGTGCTGGGCCTAGAGCCTGCCGCATGAGCGTCGCGCGCTTCGTGCCGACGCGCCATACGCTGTTTGTCGTTGCATGGGTCATGTTGCTCGCGTATTTCTTCGCGAACGTGGAGATCCAGATCGAAGGCAGCGCGGGCTGGGCGGCCAACCTGCCGACGTGGCGCATCGAGCATCACTGGCTGCTCGACATCTTCTGGGGCGGGCGGCCGATGACCGGCTACCACGCGTGGGTGTTCCCGTTCGTCGCGCTGTTCTTTCACTGGCCGGCCGTGTTCAACCGACGGTGGTCGTGGCGCATCGAAGCGCGGATCGTCGCGTGCATCATGGTGTTCTGGCTGACCGAGGATTTCCTGTGGTTCGTGCTGAATCCGGCCTACGGTCTCGCCCGCTTCAATCCCGCCAACGTGCCGTGGCATATCCACTGGTTCGGCGTGGCACCGACCGACTACTGGACGATGAGCGCCGCAGCGATCGTGCTGTTCATTCTTTCCCGCGAGCGCAAGCGCGCGTTCTACTGATCCCCGACCCGACATGAAACTCGCCTTCATCGCCGCGCTCTCCGTCACGCTCGCCGGGCTCGTGCAACCGGCCCATGCGGACCCGGCCTCCGAGGTGTCCGCCCGGCCGAGGCCGATCAAATGGGCGCAGGGCGTGACCGATGCGCATGTGAACAACCTGCATCGCATCACGCCGACGCTGTACCGCAGTGCGCAGCTGTCGCGCGCGGATGTGCCGGAACTGCAGAAGCTCGGCATTCGCAAGGTCATCAGCTTCCGTTCGTTTCACGCGGACGACAGCATCCTGGCCGGCACGCAGATCAAGATGCAGCGCATCCGGATCAACACCTGGGACATCCGCGACGAAGACATGGTCGCGGCGCTGAAGGCGCTGCGTACGGCCGACCAGGACGGCCCCGTGCTGATCCACTGCCAGCACGGCGCCGATCGTACCGGCCTCGTGTCGGCGTTGTACCGGATGGTGTATCAGGGCTGGACGCGCGAGCAGGCGCTCGACGAGTTGCAGCATGGCGGCTACGGGTTCCATCCGATCTGGCAGAACATCACGAACTATCTGAAGCGCGTGGATGTCGAGCGGTTGCGGCAGGAGGTCAATAGCGGCTGAGCCCGACCTGCGAGGACCAGCTCCCGACGTCACCGTAGCGCTCGGCGCTCGTCTTCGCTGCAGCAGCAGAAAGCCGACTTTCCCGGCATGCAGCCGGCTCTTCACCCACGAGCTGCAGCAAAGCCCAAGCAGCCGGTCGGCTCCACCACGATCCTCGAAGAGGCGCGAACGAGGCCGTGCACCCGTGCAACACGGAATGCGGCCTTTGCACTGCCCCGGATCGCTCGCGCAGCCGCGGGGCGATCTGATCGACCGCATCTTTGAGGGGAAGCCACGTAAATCCAACATACTGTGGCTAAGCGGGTCATTTTGTCGATAAAACGCAGAATTAAAGAATTAGTCTCCTTGAGCCAAGGTGGCGTTAATTCCATAATTTTGGGTGTTAACCGGCATGGACAGGGTGTAAGACACACTATGTTGGATTTAAGCTTCAGCAAGCCGAGCGAGGTCGTCAAGCGACTCTGCGAGCGTCTGCGCACCGAGCGTCTGGCTGCGGGCATGACGCAGTCGGATCTTGCCGGGCGTGCCGGCATCGCGACCAACACCGTGTCGAACCTGGAGGCCGGGCGCAATGTCGGCTTCGAGGCCGTGGTTCGGGTGGCGATGGCGCTCGGCCGGATCAAGGAGCTCGAAGGCCTGTTCCAGCCAAAGCTGGACAGCATCGAGGACATTCTGCGCTACGAGAAATCAGCCAAGCGCCTCCGTACGAGGAGGAAGTTCGGCGATGCCTGAACAAGTGAATGTTTTCTATGAGGGCTGGGGGGGGGGAGCGGTGGCTTTGGGGCACGCTGGTCTCCACGACTGCCCTGACCGGTCGCCCGCTGATCGTGTTCGAGTACAGCAGCGAGGCGAGGCAGAGGGGCCTGGAGCTGTCTTTGTACACATTGCCGCTGGAGGGCCCCCGGTTGCGGCGAGATTTCCCGGTTCATCAATTGCAACTGCCGGGGCCTGTCTATGACGCGTTGCCGGACGGGTAGGGCATGCTGCTGATGGACCGTATGTTCCGGCGCCGTGGGCTCAACACCGCGCGCATTGGCGCCCTGGAGCGGTTGGCCTGTATCGGCAGCAACGCGATGGGGGGCCATGGCGTTCGAACCCGTCGCACCCGAAGAAGAGGCGCCGGACGTCCACATCCCGCTGGAACAGCATGCTGCCGAAGTTCAGGACGTGCTCCATGGTGAAGGGGCGAGTTCCTGCAGACGTTGCTGCGGGTGGGCGGCTCGCCCCAAGGTGCACGGCCCAAGGTCCTGATCTATCGCGATCCGCAAACCGGCGGGTTGACCACGGCCGCCACACCGGGCTTCGAAGCCTGGCTGGTCAAGTTCCCCGCAAGAGACGAGCACGCCGAGGTGTGCGCCATCGAGATGGTCTACGCCGAATGTCTGCGCAGATGTGGCATCGAGACTCCGGACACGCAGTACTTCAGTTTGCCCAATGGGCTGGCGGCGTTCGCCAGCAAGCGCTTTGATCGGCATGAGGGATCGCGTGTCCCCATGCAGAGTCTCGCGGCGTTTACGGGGGCCGATTACCGGCATGCGGGTTCGCTGGACTACCTCAACTTCTTGCGGGCGACCCGGATCTGTACCAACGACGTGCGAGAGATGAGGAGGGCCTTCGAGCGCGCCGTCTTCAACGTCGCGTTCAACAACCGCGACGACCATCCCAAGAACTTCGCCTACGTCATGGCGCCACATGGTCAGTGGAAACTGGCGCCGGCCTACGATGTGACCTTCTGCGAGGGGCCCGGTGGATATCACCAGATGGACGTGATGGGGGAGGCACTGGAGATTTCCCGCACGCACATGCTTCGGTTTGCCGAGGAAGCCGAAGTGCCCCAGGACGTTGCCGGCAGGATGATCGACGACATTTGCGAAGTGGCCGGTCAATTCTCGGACATGGCCGAGAACATGTACCCGCGGATCATTACTCGAGATACCCTGCGCACGATCCAGGGCCGCATCAACGAGAACGTTGCCCTGCTTCGCCAGGCTCCGGTGGGTCGCGCTCACCGGTGAGGATGCACGTAAAAACGCCGCCGACAATCCCTGTCGGCGGCGCTTAGTCAGTATATTGATGAGCGGGCAGTGCGTCCGCCGTCGTCAAACCGTCTCCGGCTGCCGCACGGCCTTCGCGACATTCCTTGCCATCGCCCCGTTCGCGACGAAATAAGGCACGTCCACGCGCGCGAGCGGTTGCTTGCCACGAATCTTGTCCGCGATTTTCTCCGCGATCATGATCGTCGGCGCGTTGAGGTTGCCGGTCGTGATGATCGGCATGATCGACGCATCGACCACACGCAGCCCTTCCAGCCCGTGCACGCGGCCTGCTTCGTCGACCACCGCCATATCGTCGTAACCCATCTTGCACGAGCACGACGGATGGAACGCGGTTTCCGCGCGGGCCCGCACGAACGCGTCGAGTTCCTTGTCGGTCTTGCAGTCCGCGCCCGGGTTCAGCTCGCGGCCGCGATAGCGGTCGAGCGCCGGCTGCCGCATGATTTCACGCGTCGCGCGGATCGCATCGCGGAACTCGCGCCAGTCGAGCGCTTCGGCCATGTAGTTGAACAGGATGCTCGGATGCTGGTTCGGATCGCGCGAGCGCAGCTTCACGCGGCCGCGGCTCGGCGAGCGCATCGAGCCCACGTGTGCCTGGAAGCCGTGCATCTCGATCGCGTTCGAGCCGTTGTAGTTGATCGCCACCGGCAGGAAGTGGTACTGGATGTTCGGCCACAGGTCGTCGTCGCGCGTGCGGATGAAGCCGCCCGCCTCGAAATGGTTGCTCGCGCCGAGGCCCGTACCGTTCAGCATCCATTCGAGGCCGATCTTCGGCTGGTTCCACCACTTCAGCGCCGGGTACAGGGAGACGGGCTCCTTGCACTCGTACTGGATGTACATCTCCAGGTGATCCTGCAGGTTCTGGCCGACGCCGGGCAGGTCGAGCACGACGGGAATGTCGAGCTCCTTCAGCCACGCGCCGGGGCCGACGCCCGAGCGCTGCAGCAGTTGCGGGGACGCGATCGCGCCGCTGCACACGAGCACTTCGCGGCGCGCATGCGCGGTCGCGCGTTCGTTGCCGCGCAGGTACGTGACGCCCGATGCGCGCTTGCCGTCGAACAGGATGCGGTCGGCGAGCGCATGCGTGACGATCTCAAGGTTCGGCCGTGCACGCGCCTGGTCGAGGTAGCCGCGCGCGGTGCTCGCCCGGCGGCCCTTCGGCGTGACGGTGCGGTCCATCGGGCCGAAGCCTTCCTGCTGATAGCCGTTCAGGTCGTCGGTGCGCGGATAACCGGCCTGCACGCCCGCGTCGACCATCGCCTCGAACAGCGGGTTCACGCCCGGCTTGCTGGTCGTGACCGACACGGGGCCGCTGCCGCCGTGATAGTCGTTCGGGCCGACGTCGCGCGTCTCGGCTTTCTTGAAGTACGGCAGGCAGTCGAGATACGTCCAGTTCTCGAGGCCCTTGTGCGTCGACCAGTTGTCGTAGTCGAGCGCGTTGCCGCGGATGTAGCACATCCCGTTGATCAGCGACGAGCCGCCGAGCCCCTTGCCGCGCCCGCATTCCATCCGGCGGTTGTCCATGTGCGGCTCGGGGTCGGTTTCGTACGCCCAGTTGTAGCGGCGGCCCTGCAGCGGATAGGCGAGCGCCGCCGGCATCTGCGTGCGGAAGTCGAAGCGGTAGTCGGGGCCGCCCGCTTCGAGCAGCAGCACCGTCACGTCCGGATCTTCCGTCAGGCGCGTTGCGAGCACGTTGCCCGCGGAACCCGCGCCGCAGATGATGTAGTCGTATTCGCGTGTCGTCATGACGGTCAATCTCCTTTCGTGATCCTTAAAACACCGGGTTGTAGCGGCCGAGCTCGACCTGCACCGACTTGATTCGAGTGTAGTGCTCGAGCGTCGTGATGCCGTTCTCGCGTCCGACACCGGATTGCTTGTATCCGCCAACCGGCATCTCGGCCGGCGATTCGCCCCACGTGTTGATCCAGCAGATGCCGGCTTCGAGGCGATGGATCGTGCGGTGCGCGCGCGACAGGTTCTCCGTCACCACGCCGGCGGCGAGCCCGTAGTGCGTGTCGTTCGCACGGGTAATCACTTCGTCTTCCGATTCGAAATCGAGGATGCTCATCACCGGCCCGAAGATTTCCTCGCGGACGATCTTCATGTCGTCGCGGCAATCGCCGAACACGGTCGGCGCGACGTACTGGCCGCCGCCAAAGTGGCCGTCCGTCAGGCGCGTGCCGCCCGCGAGCAGCTTCGCGCCTTCGGCCTTGCCGCTTTCGATGAAGCCGAGCACCTTGTCGAGCTGCGCGGCCGATACGAGCGGGCCGAAGTTGGTGTCGGCGTCGGTCGGCTTGCCCACGCGGATGCGCTTCACGCGTTCGAGCACCTTCTGCGTGAACGCGTCCTTGACCGAACGGTGCACGAACACGCGCGTGCCGTTGGTGCAGACCTGGCCCGAGCTGAAGAAGTTGGCGGTGACCGCGATGTCGGCCGCACGGTCGAGATCCGCATCGTCGAACACGATCAGCGGCGACTTGCCGCCGAGCTCCATCGTCACTTCCTTCAGCGACGATGCGCCGGCCAGCGACATCACCTTCTTGCCCGTCTCGACGCCGCCCGTGAACGACACCTTCGCGATGTCCGGATGGCCCGTCAGCAGCGCGCCGACCGAGCCGTCGCCCTGCACGACGTTGAACACGCCGGCCGGCACACCGGCTTCCGTGTAGATCTCCGCGAGCTTCAGCGCGGTGAGCGGCGTGACTTCGCTCGGCTTGAACACCATCGCGTTGCCGGCCGCGAGCGCGGGCGCCGTCTTCCAGCACGCGATCTGGATCGGGTAGTTCCATGCGCCGATGCCCGCGCACACGCCGAGCGGCTCGCGCCGCGTGTAGACGAACGATTCGGCGCGCAGCGGCACCTGCAGCCCTTCGATCGCGGTGGCGAGGCCCGCGTAGTACTCGATCACGTCCGCGCCGGTGACGATGTCGACCGCGAGCGTCTCGGCGATCGGCTTGCCCGTGTCGCGCGTTTCCAGCGCCGCGAGTTCGTCGTTGCGCTCGCGCAGCAGGTCGACCGCGCGGCGCAGGATGCGCGAGCGCTGCATCGCGGTCATCGCGGCCCATTCACGCTGGCCTTCCTGCGCGGATGCAACCGCGCGATCGACGTCGGCCGCGCTGGCCTGCTGCACCTGCGCGAGCAGTTCGCCGGTGGCGGGGTCGAAGGTGTCGAAAGTCTTGCCGCTCGTGGCGTCGACGTAACCGCCACCGATGTAGAGGCGCTGCAAACCGAATACGGACATGAGGATCTCCTTGAGGGCGACTGCGTGGCGCGTCAGTCGGACGCGAGCAGCAGGTCGATGTAATCGTGGGCGAGCTTCAATGCAGCCCGGGTGTCGATCGGGCCGCCGGCGAGTGCGCCGCGCAGCCACAGGCCGTCGATCAGCGCGGCGAGGCCGCTGGCGGCTTCGCGCGCTTGCGTGCGGGGCAACGCCTTCGCGAATTCCGCGCACAGGTTCGAATGGAGGCGCCGCGTGTTGACGTGCTGCAGGCGCTTGAGCATCGGGTCGTGCATGCTCTGCGACCAGAACGCGAGCCACGTCTTCATGACGGGGGCGCTCACCTGTGTGTCGTCGAAGTTAGCGGCGACGATCGCGCGCAGCCGCGAGCGCGGGTCCTTGCGTGCCGCCACGCGGCGGCGCGTGGTGGCCGACCACAGGTCGCGCAGCACGTGCCGCATCGTCGCTTCGAGCAGGCCGTCCTTGTCGCCGAAGTAGTGGCTGACGATGCCCGTCGAGATGTTCGCGCGCTGCGCGACGGACGCGAGCGTCGTGCCGGGCAGGCCCGCTTCGTCGATCGAACGCAGCGTGGCGTCGATCAACTGTGCGCGGCGAATCTCCCGCATTCCGACTTTCGGCATCGCGACTCCCTTCGCCCGGACGGGCCGTCCATGGAAGTCGAGAGCTTAGCGGTTTTTTATTGATCGTTCAATCAACAAAAAATCGGGGTCTGACGGTGACGACGGGTGCCGGGCAGACGAAAGGGCAGTCGATCGTGCGTTGTGCAGGTGCGGAAAAATAATCGAAAGATGGTTAAGAAAACAGAAATTTGTTTAAAACGCTTTCTGAAGTCGGCAATCAATCCGGTTAATCGTTGCGGGTGCCGAAGCGATTACGGAATGAAAGAATATTGAGCTATGTGATATTCGGTGAAATATCGAATTCGGACGAAGAAACGACGTCACGATTCATTCATGAAAATCCGTTTGAAATAAGTGAATGAAACGGATCAAGTCATTGATTTGCAATGAATAATGCATGATAGGGCGGGCTTGGGTCGGCGCTCCGCAAACGATTGCGGTCACCCTCGAAAGGATTCCGCTTACCATAAAAAATGACGGAATAATTTGAAGCGGCGGTATTTCCTGACAGAGTAGAGGGTATCGTTGGAATGACTTGAGTCAGTAATATTGTCCGTATTAGTATGGCGCCGCACTACGAGGAATGAATCGACGCCGCCGGTATTGCCGCGGTGCATTGGCCAACCGCGCGATTCGGATTGCGCGCGAAAACCGGCGCAGCCATTGCGCACCTGCAGCATGCCGCGACGTCGAGACGCCGCATCCACCGGAGAACGACGATGCTGACCGAAAAACACGTGGTCCCGCTACCGAATGGTCTGAAGGTCTACGTCGAACGGAACGTGTTCGACCCGGCGTTCGACACGGCGATGCTCGTCAACGGCGCGCTCGCGACGACCGCGTCGTTCGGGCAGACCGTCCAGTATCTCGGCGAGCGGATGAACACGATCTGCTTCGACCTGCCGTACGCGGGGCAGTCGCGCCAGCACAACCCGGGCTGCTTCATCCTGACGAAAGACGACGAAGCCGCGATCCTGCAGTACCTGGTCGAGCGTTTCGCGCCGGCCTACCTCGTGTCGGTGTCGTGGGGCGGCGTGGCGTCGCTGTTCGCGCTCGCGCGCGGCTGCCCGAGCGTGCGGCGCGCGGCGATCTGCTCGTTCTCGCCGTTCCTGAACGACGCGATGGTCGACTACGTGACGCGCGCCCGCGACCACATCGCGGCCGGCGAGAACCTGAAGGCCGCGCAGTTGCTGAACGACACCGTCGGCCGCTATCTGCCGCGCATCATGAAGCTGTACAACTACCGCTATCTCACGCGCCTGCCGCGCGACGAGCAGGACCAGGTCGCGTTCCACGTCGACCAGATCCTGTCGCTGCAGCCCGAGCGCTACCTCAGCGAGTTCTCGAACATCGGCTGCGAGCTGCTGTTCCTGAACGGCGAGCGTGACGAATACACGACGCCCGCCGACGTGCGCCAGCTCGGCGCGCACGTGCCGCGCGCGCGGTTCGCGACGGTGCCGGACGCCGGCCACTTCCTCGACATCGAAGGCCGCGCGCAGCGCGAATACACGCGTGCGGCGCTACTCGACTTTTTCTGTGGCGAGTCGTCGCTCGCCTCCGGCATCGCGCTCGCCGCCGCGCAGGCGTGCGTGCCCGCGCCGATGCACGCGCTGTCGTCGTGACGCCGCGCGCCGTGCGTCCGGTACGCAACGCGCATCCGAATTCCCATCCCAACGAGGCAGGCCAGCCGTGAATATCGTTCAGACCATCGCCATCGTCGTTCCGTGGGCCGCATGGCTCGCCTACTGGATCGCCACTTCGCAAGGCGTGAAGGCGACCGTGCGCAAGGAAGCGTCGCGCTCGCGCACGCTGCAGTCGATTCCGCTGATCGTCGGCGGCGCGCTGATCATCCTGCCCGATCCGTCGTGGCAGGCACTCGTGCCCGACTGGCAGCGCTTCGGCTTGCAGGCGCAGTGCGGGCTCGCGGTGCTGGTCGCGGGCCTGCTGTTCTCGGTGTGGGCGCGGCTGCATCTCGGCACGAACTGGAGCGTGTCGGTCACGCTGAAGGAAGACCATGAACTCGTGCGCACCGGGCCGTACGCGCTCGTGCGTCACCCGATCTATACGGGCTGCCTGATCGCGCTCGCCGGTGCCGCGCTGATCGGCGGCGAATGGCGCGGCGCGATCGGCGTGCTGCTCGTGTTCGCGTCGCTCGCGTACAAGGTGCGTGTCGAGGAAAGCTGGCTGACCGGGTATTTCGGGCCGGCATACACGCAGTACCGCCGCGAGGTCGCGGCGCTGATTCCCGGCTTCTACTGATCCCCGCGAGGCGCGCGATGGCGAAGATGATCGTGACCGCGATCGGCTCGGCGGGCGACGTGCATCCGCTGCTCGGCGTCGCGCGCACGCTCGCGGCGCGCGGCCACGACGTCGTGTTCTGCACGCATGCGCCGTTCGAGGCGGCCGTGCGCCATTGCGGGTTCGAATTCATGCCGATCGGCACCGCGGCCGAATACGAGGCCGCGATGGCGAACCCCGCGCTGTGGGATTCGCGCACGTCGTTTCGCACGCTGTGGCAGGTGATCGCACCGACGCTGCGCCCGCACTACGACGCGCTGCGTGCGCTGGCCGACGGCGATACGGTGCTCGTCGGCACGCTGTGGGCGTTCTCCGCGCGCTTCATGCAGGAGCTGCACGGCACGCCGTATGTGTCGGTGCAGGTGTCGCCGTCGACGCTGCTGTCCGCGCATGCGCCGCCGACCCACCCGCGCCTGACGATTCCCGCGCGTTGGCCGCTGCCCGTGAAGACGGCGCTGATGACACTGATCGAGCGCCAGGTGCTCGATCGCACATGCGGCCCCGCGCTCAACGCGGTGCGCCGCGATCTCGGGCTCGCGCCCGCGCGGCGCGTGCTGGGCCGCTGGCTGCATTCCACCGACGGCGTGCTGTGCCTGTTTCCCGGCTGGTTCGCGCCGCCGCAGCCGGACTGGCCGTCGAATCATCTGCAAAGCGGTTTTCCGCTGTTCAACGATATCGCGGTGCCTGACGACGATGCGGAACTCGAAGCGTTTCTTGCGGCCGGCGAGCCACCCGTCGTGTTCACGGCCGGCTCGACGCTCGTCGATCACGCGGCGTATGCGCGCGCGGTGGCGGACGCGCTGCGCGCGACCGGCGCGCGCGGGATCCTGCTGACGCCGCACGATGCGGCGCCGGACGGCAACCGGTTGCTGGTGCGCCGCTTCGTGCCGATGCGCACGCTGCTGCCGCGCTGCCGCGCGCTCGTGCATCACGGCGGGATCGGCACGGCGGCGCTCGCGTTCGAAGCCGGGATCGTCCAGGTCGTCACGCCGTTCGCGCACGACCAGTTCGACAACGCGCAACGCGTCGTGGCGAGCGGCTGCGGCGTGCGTGTCGACGGCCCGATCGACGGCGCGCGTCTCGGCGCGGCGCTCGCGCACGTGCTCGACGAACCCGCGTTCGCGGTGCATGCGGAGCGCGCCCGTGCGCTGCTCGACGCCGCGCCGGACGGCTGTCGTGCGGCCGCCGATTTCATCGAACGGTTCGCGCCG
>NZ_ASSI01000091.1:0-3074 GCF_000466765.1 Burkholderia sp. AU4i
CCGCCGGCGCCTGGCCGACCGGCTGACCCGCATCGGCATCGCCGCCAGCCGCGATCGTCGACGCCGCCGCGATCTTCTGGAACTGCTGCTGCGCCTGCGCGCCCAGCTCCTGGCGAAGCTGCGCGAGATTGCGCCCCATCGCGAGCTGGCGGCCGTGCTCGTCGATCACCTTGAAGTTCATGAACAGGTGCGCGGGCAGCGTCTCGAGCTTGAAGTCGGCCGTTTTCATCGCGACCTGCGTCTCGCCGCGCACGTCGGCGATCAGCGCCTCGACGAGGCCGCCCGCGCCGAAGCGCTCGCGGCCCATCCGCTCGACGAAGCCGGCCGCGTATTCGGGCAGCGGCACGCAGTGCCGGCGCAGCTTCTGCGGCAGCGACTTCAGCAGCAACTGCACCTTTTCCTTCAGCATCCCCGGCACGAGCCACTCGCAGCGGCGCGCGTCGACCTGGTTCAGCGCATACAGCGGCACCGCGAGCGTCACGCCGTCGCGCGGCGTGCCCGGCTCGAAGTGATACGTAAGCGCCATCTCGACGCCGGCCATCGTCGCGCGCTTCGGGAACAGCTCGGTCGTCACGCCGGCGGCCTCGTGGCGCATCAGGTCGTCGCGCGACAGGTACAGCAGCCGCTGCTTGTCCTCGGGCTGGCCGCCCTTCTTCACCTCGTCGCGATACCAGCGCTCGAATGCGGCGCCCGTGTGGATGCCCGCCGGAATCGCCTGGTCGTAGTACGCGTAGATCAGCTCGTCGTCGACCAGCACGTCCTGCCGGCGCGACTTGTGCTCGAGCTGCTCGATGTCGGCGAGCAGCTTGCGGTTGTGCGCGAAGAACGGCAGCTTCGTGTCGAATTCGCCTTCGACCAGCGCGCCGCGGATGAACAGCTCGCGCGCCCGCGCCGGATCCTGCTTGCCGAACGCGACGCGCCGGCGGTGGTAGATCGGCAGCCCGTACAGCGTCGCGCGCTCGAACGCGCTGACCTGCGCCGGGCGCTTCTCCCAGTGCGGCTCCGACAGCGATTTCTTCAGCAGGTGCGCGCCGATCTTCTCGACCCACTCCGGCTCGATCTTCGCGAGGCAGCGCGCGTACAGCCGGCTCGTCTCGACGAGCTCGGCCGCCATCACCCAGCGGCCGGCCTTCTTCGCGAGCACGGAGCCCGGCCACAGGTAGAACTTGATCCCGCGCGCGCCGAGATAGTGCGGATCGTCATCGGCCTTCAGGCCGAGGTTGCCGAGCAGGCCCGTCAGCAGGGCCAGATGGACCTGTTCGTACGTCGCCTCGGCTTCGTTGAGCCGCCAGCCGTGCTCGCGCACGACCGTCAGCAGCTGCGAGTGGACGTCGCGCCACTCGCGCAGCCGCAGGTGCGACAGGAAGTTCTGCCGGCATGCGTCGACGAGCTGGCGGTTCGACTTCTTGTGCGCGACCGCCTCTTCGAACCACGCCCAGATCTTCAGCCACTGCAGGAACTCGGAACGCTCGTCGGCAAACCGGCGGTGCGCCTGGTCGGCCTGCTCCTGCGCTTCGATCGGGCGGTCGCGCGGGTCCTGCACGGACAGCGCGCTCGCGATGATCAGCACCTCGCGCAGCGACTGCTGGTCGCGCGCGGCGAGAATCATCCGGCCGACGCGCGGGTCGAGCGGCAGCCGCGCGAGTTCGCGGCCGAGCGGCGTCAGCGCGTTGTCGTCGTCGACCGCGCCGAGCTCGTTGAGCAGCTGGTAGCCGTCCGCGATCGCGCGGCCGGGCGGCGGCTCGAGGAACGGGAACGATTCGATCGCCGTCAGGTGCAGCGACTTCATTCGCAGGATCACCGACGCGAGCGACGAGCGCAGGATTTCCGGGTCGGTGAAGCGTGCGCGCGCCTGGTAGTCGCTTTCCTCGTACAAGCGAATGCACACGCCGTCGGCCACGCGGCCGCAGCGGCCCGCGCGCTGGTTTGCGGCCGCCTGCGAGATCGACTCGACCTGCAGCTGCTCGACCTTGTTCCGGTACGAATAGCGCTTCACACGCGCGAGGCCGGTATCGACGACGTAGCGGATGCCCGGCACCGTCAGCGAGGTTTCGGCCACGTTGGTCGCGAGCACGATCCGGCGCGCGTTCGATGCCTTGAACACCTTGTCCTGGTCGGCCGCCGAGAGCCGCGCGAACAGCGGCAGGATCTCGGTATGCGGCGGATGATGCTTGCGCAGCGCCTCGGCCGCCTCGCGGATCTCACGCTCGCCGGGCAGGAACACCAGCACGTCGCCGGGGCCTTCGCGGCACAGTTCGTCGACCGCGTCGACGATCGCGTCCATCAGGTCGCGCTCCGCTTCGCGCGCGGTCTTCACGCGATCGCGGCCGCCCGTGCCTTCGGCATTTTTCACGGCCGGGCGATCCTCGGCCACCGGCCGGTAGCGCATCTCGACCGGATACAGCCGCCCGCTCACCTCGATCACGGGCGCGGGACGCTCGTCGGTGCCGAAATGGCGCGCGAAGCGATCAGCGTCGATCGTCGCGGACGTGACGATCAGCTTCAGGTCCGGCCGCCTCGGCAGGATTTCCTTCAGGTAGCCGAGCAGGAAGTCGATGTTCAGGCTGCGCTCGTGCGCCTCGTCGATGATCAGCGTGTCGTACGCCTTCAGCAGTGGATCGGTCTGCGTCTCGGCGAGCAGGATCCCGTCCGTCATCAGCTTCACGGACGCGCCCGGCGCGAGATTGTCGGTAAAGCGCACCTTGTAGCCGACCACCTCGCCGAACGGCGTGCCGAGTTCCTCGGCGATCCGCCGGCCGGTCGACGATGCAGCCAGACGGCGCGGCTGCGTATGGCCGATCAGGCCCGTGCCGCCGGCGCCGAGGCCGCGGCCGAGATCGAGACAGATCTTCGGCAGCTGCGTGGTCTTGCCCGAGCCGGTTTCGCCGCAGACGATGACAACCTGATGACCGGCGATCGCGCGCGCGATTTCGTCGCGCTTGCCCGACACCGGCAGGCTTTCGGGGTACGTGATCGGCGGGACGGGGTTCGGTGCGACGACGGCGCGCGGCGGCCGCTCGCGGCGCGGTGGGCGCTCGCCCGTTGCCTGGGGTGCGCCCTTCGCGGCCGGCTGG
>NZ_ASSI01000092.1:0-1007 GCF_000466765.1 Burkholderia sp. AU4i
GGGTACGGCCGGCGCACCCGGCCGCGGCCCGAAGCCCGCGAAGGGCGCGGCGCCGCAGACGTCCGCTCCGGCGGAAGCCGGCGCGACGGCGCTGTACGAGAACCTGACGACGTGGAATTTCGGCAAGCTCCCCGAGCTGCTGGAGATCCGCCGGCGCGGCCAGACGCTGTACGGCTACCCGGCGCTCGTCGATCGCGGCACGCATTGCGACGTCGAGGTGTTCGATTCGCCGGAGGAGGCTGCGCGCATCCACCGGGCCGGCCTGCGGCGGCTGTTCGCGCTGCAGTTGAAGGAGCCGATCAAGTTCCTCGAGAAGAACCTGCCGGGCCTGCGCGAGATGGCGATGCAGTACATGTCGCTCGGCACGCAGGACGAATTGCGCGACCAGCTGATCGACACGGCGCTAGACCGCGCGTGCCTGCAGGACCCGCTGCCCGACGACGACGCGAGCTTCCACGCGCGCCGTGACGAGGGCCGAAGCCGCCTGAACCTGCTCGCGCAGGAAATCGCGCGGCTGGTCGGGCAGGTCCTGGCCGAATACGCGGGTCTCGTGAAGAAGCTCGCGCAGGCGAAGCCGTTCGCGCAGGCGCATGCGGACCTGCAGCAGCAGCTCGCCGCGCTGGTCGGCAAGCGCTTCGTGATCGATACGCCCTACGCGCAACTCGCGCACTTCCCGCGCTACCTGAAGGGCATCGCGCTGCGGATCGACAAGCTGAAGGCCGATCCGGCGCGCGACGCGAAGCAGTCGGCCGACCTGCTGCCGCTCGCCCAGCAGTACCAGCGCGCGGTGTCGCAGCGCGGCGGCGTCGCCGATCCGCGGCTCGCGGAATTCCGCTGGCTGCTCGAGGAATTGCGGATTTCGCTGTTCGCGCAGGAACTGCGCACGCCGATGCCTGTCTCTGTCAAGCGTCTGCACAAGGTCTGGGAGTCGATGCAGCGTTAGCGCAACATCGGCTTCCCGGGCTTCGCGCCGGCGCCGGGCCCCGGAAGCCGATGTTGCGCTAACG